>NZ_JACFYJ010000112.1:0-21691 GCF_037126505.1 Paraburkholderia bengalensis | reverse complement strand
TCTGAAGACATCGAACTCGCGCTCGGATAGCCGCTGATGGGGCATTGCCTCCGCCGGTTCGTTCAGGTTCTGGGCGAACCGCTCGGCCATTGACAGGCTCACGTAGACGCCGCCCGATGCGATCTTCGCCACGGCGGAAATCAACTCCCGGCTGGCACTTTCCTTGGTCAGATAACCTGATGCGCCCGCCTTGAAGGCTCGCGCTGCATACTGGTGCTCGGCATGCATGGTCAGCACCAGAATTCGCAGGGACGGTTTCTCGTCCTTGATCTGCCTGATGAGGTCGATACCGTTCCGCCCGGGCATCGACAGATCCAGTATGAGCACCTGCGCGGCAACGCCACGCACCATCTCGATGGTCGTCGCACTGTCCCACGCCTCGCCCGCCACTTCGAAGCCACTGGCATGGAGCAGGACGTGGCGCAAGCCATCGCGGACCACCGCATGGTCATCTGCGAGCAAGACCTTTATCATGTCTTCCCCTCACGTCGGGCACCGTCAGGACCTCACCGCACCTGATCCGCTACGGCACATGACGCTGTCCACCTCGGCCATACCGCGCTCAAGTGCGAACCGCCTGGCTACCTCCGGGTTCCTGAAACTGCCCAGTTCCGTCGATGCCCTTTCCCTGCCGTCGGGCGACTGCACGATAAACATCGCGACGTATTCGCCGCTCTCATACGCAGCGAGCGGCAGAAGGCGATACCCCCTGTACCGGATCATGGTGGTGTCAGGCATGCTGTCTCCCTGCGCGGGACGATATCGCCGACAGACGCTCAAGCAGATCCTGCTTCTTGTTGATGATCTGCGTCGAGTTGGCCGCGGCGCACGCGCCCTGCAGCCGTCTGTGCCAGTAGGCGGGATCGGTGATGAATCCGTGTCCTGAAGCACAGGCCGTCAGGTGGAGGTTATCGAGGCGAGCGATTACCGCCTCAATATGAAGCAGATCCTGGATTTCCAGTTCATCGGTGCTCATGGTTTAACTCCTCGGAAAGCCAAACCAGTTCAGTGATATCGAGCTGCGGACTACACGCTTCGGTGCGTGCTTTCTGTCCTGCAGCGACTTCGACCTTGTTGGCGCTATGCGGTGCCACCAATCATCGGTAAGTCTATCTACCATCCAGTGCTTCTTGAATGACAGGAGGTAACATAGTAATGATCTGCTCGATATGATCCAGAATTGACGCATCTATTTCCGGACGACAACTGGGCACTTCGTAAGCACCCTACGAATGCGCCGCATCTGCGCCCGCAGCGACCGGCATGCACGCGGGGACGATCGATCCACCACCCAGCGCGTCAGGACCGTGGTCCGGATGCACGGAGATTTCCATGCCGAAAGGAACACCCGACTGGCGCGATTTCCGCAATCTGAGTGACATTGATTTCGATCACCGTTACCGGCTGCTCGTCGAAGCAGTGCAGGACTACGCGATCTTCATGCTCGACCCGGCCGGCCAAGTGACGAGCTGGAACCCGGGCGCCCAGCGAGCAAAAGGCTATTCTCCAGATGAAATCGTGGGAAAGCACTTCTCTGTCTTCTATACGGCGGAGGACCTCGCCGCCGGCAAACCCGAAAGGCTGCTGGCCGATGCCGGTACTCATGGACGCGCCGAAGATGAAGGATGGCGTGTGCGTAAGGACGGCAGCCGATTCTGGGCCAACGTCGTGATTACTGCCGTGCATGATGAGAGCGGCAAATTACTCGGCTTCGCAAAGATCACCCGCGACATGAGTGAGCGCCGGAGGCTCGAGGAACTCGAACGCGCCGTTGCGACCTCAGCCAGGGTGCAGCAGGCACGGGAAAACGAGCAGAAGCGCATTGCACGCGAACTGCATGATGATCTCGGCCAGCAAATCACCGCGTTGAAAATGACACTCGCACTGCACGAAGCCGAATTGCTCCCGCATATCCGCAGTAGCGCACCCGGACTGTTGCAATCGGCTCGCGAGATCTCCGGTCAGGTCGATGCAATGGCCGTGGCGGTACGACGCATTGCGGCAGACCTTCGGCCTCCCGTCCTTGACGATCTCGGCCTTGAGGCGGCCCTTGAGTGGATGACGGACGGATTCAGGCACCGGTATGGTGTCGCGGCGCGCTGCAAGCTCCCAACGGAAGAATTACGGCTGAACGACATCGCCGCTATTTCACTGTTTCGCGTCGCGCAGGAAGCCCTGACCAATGTCGCGCGACATGCTCGGGCAAATACTGTTCTGGTAACGCTCTCGACGGATGGAAAATATTGTCGTCTCCAGGTCGAGGATGATGGCGTTGGCCTGCCGGACGATTGTACCGTCCGCGGCAACGCGTTCGGGCTGGTGGGCATGCGGGAGCGGATGCTGCAGTTAGGCGGCGTCCTTTCGATCGACAGCAGGCCGGGCAATGGCGTCAGCGTCACCGCCCAGGTGCCGCTCGAAAAGATCCTCGTCGAAGCGTAGCGTTACACGGCGCGCAAGCCTTCGATATCGACAATCTCTATCTGTTCACCGGTTGCGTGGACCAGGCCTACTTTCTGGAAATGCGACAGCGCGCGGCTGACCGTTTCCAGCGTGGTGCCGAGGTAGCTGCCAATCTCTTCGCGCGTCATGCGCAGGTTAAACCGCGACGCCGATATAGCCGCGCAGCTGCCTGCGCGTAGAGATATTGAGCAGGAATGCGGCGACGTGCTCCCGCGCCGACATGACACCAGGCAGCATCATTAGCGCGCTTTCGCGTACGATCTCCGTGCTCATCAGCACGTAGATCCGGTGCTGGAGCGAGCGGCTTTCGAGGCACTGCTTTACGGGCAGAGAAGGGGCCGGCTTGTGGCCTGGCGCCCTGCCTGTCATCCGCAGCGCCTTTGATTCGGCCGAGAAGCAGCTGGAAACAGCAATCGTCAGAGCGGGAAGACAGTCACGTTAGCTGGGCAAGACGCATTGCAAACTGTTGTCGCTTCGCTGTGCTGCCGAGGTAAGAGCGGCGCCGAAGCAGAGAACTCTACGCTCCTGTCCCACAGGAGCACCGCATGCGGGCAGTTCGTCCGACTGGTCGGTTTATGCAGTGATAGCGGAGATGCAGCCGCTTATTCCGCCCGCGGTTCTGCGAGAGGTTGCGTACGTGCTTACTGTCACCCATCAACTTGTGCAGTATCGGCGTCCGGGCATGGGATGCATACAGCGGTGCCGGCGCGTTCATGGATCTGCAAAAGGAGCTTGAAGAACTGCGGCGCGCTGACGAACATGTTGCGCTGGCCAGGCGTTGTGTCGAACAGCAAAGGCAAATTGCATCGCGGCTCGCCGCGGGTGGCCGCGATGCATCCATGGCCCGCCAGCTTCTGCGAACGATGGAGGAGACGGTGACAGTCGCCAGTCTGCGCCGTGCCCTCATTTCACGCGTTGTGGCGAGTTGCCGCGCAGTCGCGGAACGCAAGCAAACACAAGAATCCCGTTCGCAGTGATACATGCCTGTCTCGCGCCCGCGATCGTACGGGCCCGATCGGCTACGGGTCCGCTATATGAGGTTAAGCGGTCACACGAATGCTCAGGCAACATTGCGAACGGACGACCGCTATTGGCCGATCATGTGAGGTCGCCAACGGCCGCTTTATGGCACTCCAGTTCGCGAAAACCTTGATTCGACTGACTGACCGCTTTGGAGACGGCCGTCTGACCGGAGTGGGTCGGGCTGAGCCGTCGGCGCTTCGAGGTCATCGCCGCAAAGCGGCCACTCATGCTCCGCTCCCGAAAACGGCCGGTCGTCAACGCGTGCTTGCGACCCTGAAGAGTCTTCTAGACTGGCGCAACCTCAATGGCTGTTTCCAGGGGTACAGCTGCCCAATGTTTCTCCATAGGTTTGCGGCATGTCAGGGTTCTCGGGTACCCGTAAGCTGCCTCTTATTGACGTTCGCCTAAGAATGGCGCTGCAGCGAAATCACCGGGTCCTTCGTTGCCCCAATAGAAGAAGCTACCGGCCATAACCCGACCAGAGTTTGAAACGTGGCCTTCGTACATCTGAAAAGGCGTCAATTCTCCCTGTTTGTACCGTCCGATATAAATGTGCAGGTCGGAAGGACAGTAAAGTCCGACAACGTTGCTGTAATCGTTCGGCACATCCATGATGCCAGTGAGTCTCTTGCAGCGCAGCTTGCTGGGCTCCTGCTGTAATGTCAGCGTGCCGGTTGAGTTGTTGGAGACGAACCGCCAGGTGCCCGAAATGTCCCAGTGGGCGGATGTCTCGGCATGTTTGCCTGACTGGTCTGGCGACATGCCTTGAGCTGCGGCCGACGGTATCATGATTTGGATGGCCACCGCCGAAGCCAAGAGTATTGCGGGCGGTGTAAGCTTTCCAGTTCCCATCACGGTCTCTCCTGATCTGTGATCTGCCCATCGAGGAAAATGTCGCCTCACTGCATTTTTTATGCAAAGGCAGCATGGCGGCCTGGACGCCTGAGATCGCGGTGCTGGACATCAACATGCCCGGCATGGACGGATTGCAGTCGCACGTCAGTTGCGTCACGACAAGCGAACGCAGCATATCGTCATTGTAGGTCTTGCCGCTAGGACGAAGTCGCCATATGAGCTGCGGGGATCGCGGCCGGGTTTGACGGGCACTGCCCAAAGGGCGCAGCCTCAGATTTACTAGTGTGTCTACTCGAAAAGATTGCCGAAATGCCACGCTGAAGAAAGTCCCGGTGGTCCGCAATCCCGAATTGCATGCGCAAGGCAGGGGACGAGCAGGCGCACGAAAGGTCGTTGAACTGAGTGAATCAGACATTGAAATGTCAACAGCGAAACTCGGTCAAATGGCCGAAATTGGCCGCTATCCGCCCGATGCGCAATGCGTTCACGCCACCATTTCAGTTGTTCATCACTTGTCGAAGTGAATGTTCACGAACGACCGTCCGAGATGTGCACGAGCCGCCGGCATAGCATTTTGTTCTCGGCACGTCCATCTGGTATCTGAAGCAAGCGGGAATCCCGTCCATTTCCTCGACTTTGTGATGGACAGTGCGCCCCGGGGCGTTCCCTTGATCTGATTTGGTTTTGGCGTGTCCATCGCCGGCAAACTTTTCCGTGTCGAGAACCCTAGCACTGCGAACTTCCTGCATGCGATGCTGGATGAGGTCGCGATGTTTGTTGAGGACAGTGGACTGCCGGTCGAGATCCACATCACAAAGCCTTCACTCGCCTCTCAGTTCGTTGTCTCCACCATAGGGCGAGGCACGCTGGTCCGAACGCCTGAGAACGGCGTGCGCGACGGCAAGCGGATGCGAGCATGCGCCGATTCGTGGAAGTTGCAGCCACAAGGCAGGCTTCGTGCGCGTCTTGAAAAAGAGGCGTCATCTGCGCGCGTGAAGGAAATCATAAACGTCGTGGGAACCAGGCTCGTAACCCCATCTACGGATTTTATATGCTAACGGCACTTGTCGAGTTGAGGTTCGAGTGTTACCGTCTCGGCCCGCTTGGCGATGACGACATGAGAAGACAAAAAATTAAGGCGACAAATGGAATGATAAGAAATCACAGCAATCCATCCCGCACGGAAGCTGTTGCCTCAAGCGTCCTCGTCGTTCCTGTGCGCATGAACCTTGGAGATCTTCCCTATTTTGATGGCCTCACGTCGCTCGACGCCGGTAGCGCCGATGTCACGGTCCGCCAGGTGCGATTTCACAGGGATCATGTCGTCGACGGGTTTCCGCTGCTTTATTGCGCAGCGAGGTTGCCGGATGCGCTCGAGATGAACCTGTTCATGGAACATCGCTATCGAGGCAAGTTTCTACGTCCAAAGACCTCCCGCAATCGTAATCCGAATGGTGGTGTTTCGCTGAAGACCTTGAAGAGCATCGCCAATTCTCTCCGGGGATTTCTCGCGTGGCTTGACCGCACCGACACGGACTGGCGCGAGGTCTATGCAGCCGCGGATGGCGACCGCGCGAATGCATGGTTGCCTCCCTACCGGTACCGTGTTCACCTGATCGGTGACATCGAGGCAGGCAAGGTTTCGCGAGACACAGCCAACCTCTACGTCAATCATGTTCGCCAGTTTTACGAGTGGGCGCACAAGATGCGACGTATCGACCGTATTCCATTTCTGTACAAACGTATTGCCGTCAGGAAGCCGCGGAAAGATGGCGAGTACGATCTGCTGTTCAGCACTGTTCAGGACGAGAGGGCGCTAATGATCCAGACCACCGATCTCGCGATCCCTAAGAAATACAGATCGAAGAAGGCGGCACTGGACGACGGGCTGACACCGTATACGGCCGAAGAGCTCAAGGTGCTATTCGATAGTCACTACATGCGCATTGACACCCGCAAGCTCTGGGCAGAACTCGCGCTTGCCTGCGGTTTGCGCGCATCCGAAGTGACGGCGCTTTGCGAGAGTGCCGTTGTGAATCCTACGCTATCGTCGATCACGGCCTTCCCGGTGCGGGTTACTGGTAAGTTCAACAAGGAGAGAATGGTACTGCTTCCACGTTTCCTGATGCATGCGCTGTGGCAGTACAGGAATTCGGCGGAGCGGATGCGGCGCGCTGTCAAATGGGACCTGGTCCACGGAGCGGACGGCAGTCGTCCACTGTTTCTGAACCGTTCTGGCAATGCGATCAACAGTGCGTCGCTCACGAATGTCACATCATGCGTGGCGCGAGAACTTGCCCGGCGCGGTATCAGGTTTGCCAGATCGTTCCACGATCTACGCGCTACCTTTGCCACCTCGCTTTCCAGGTTCATGCTCGAGAAGCACTTACCGCTCGGCTTTATCCAATACAAGCTGATGAGCCTGATGGGTCACGCGAACTTCTCGACGACGCAAAAGTACCTCAACTTCGCGAGGTCTGTAACGTTCGAGAGCCAGATGCAGGACTGGGTCACGCAGATTTTCGCGGATCTGCGACCGGCGCTCGAGTCCGAAGCAGTCGCAACGAAGGTTGACACATGACCGCGGTCAGACCAGATTTCAGGGGCGATGGAATCCGTCTCACGCATGCCGAAAACATCTCGCCGAAGCTGGCCGCCGACATTAGAGCCGGTGTGGAGCGATATGGGGAAGACCCGGAGCGATGGGGTTGGTCACCAGCAACGGTACGAACGGCGCTTTCGCACCTCCTGCCCGCCTTGAGCAGGGTCGTGGCGCGTCTTCCGGGCGTGCTTCGCGAGCAATTTGCGACACGTGGAGTTGACGCCATCGAGGATGAGGACGCGTGGGCCCACCTCATAGGTGCGACATATCGATCCGGCGGGAATGTGGCGTATCACGATGATGTGGCCGGCGCCTTTCACAAGGTCATTGCACTGCACCGGAATGAGCCGGGCGTCAAGCCTCCGTGCTTTCTGCAGCTTCGCGCGGGACACACGGACATCTCTGAACTGTATCAGGTATCTGCAGAATTCCTGTTGACCTACAAGCGCCATATCCTCGCGATCGACGGGGAGGGACGGTCTCGCTGGTCTGGTATGAAGCGTAAACACGACACATACTCCCTGCTTTCGCTGCTCATTGCAGACAGCCGTGCCAGGCGGTGGCTGGTCACCGACGGGTTTGAGGCGTTCACGAAGTATCCGAAATTGTACGAGATGACGGAGAAGCTTCGCACGTGGCAGCAGGCAGCGGCGATTACTGATCTGCTTGCCCGTCACGACCCGCTCCGCTGGAAGCGGAAAACGGTTGATGTGCTCGGGCACACCGTAGATCTCACTGAGCTTTTCACACTGTCCGAACCGGTCTTCCAGGACGTTGAAAGATTTGCGGCGATCGTAGGAAGCAAGCCGCTGAAAGACAGGAAGGCGGCAACTGTTCGCGACGTGCTCACTTGTCTGCAGCGTGGCTTGCCCGTTGTTCTTTCTGCGCTGCCAGCATGCGCGCGTGACGCTGTCACGACTCGGGGTCTGGTCGTCTTTGCAGAGAATGGCTGTGATCTCCTTTCCAAAGCGTACAGGTTAGACGGCATCACCGCTGATCAGTTGTCTCCGGTCAAGGAGATGGTCGACACGCTGTTCCCGACAGCCAGACGCGACAGAAAGGAACTTCAGGCATACCAGCTAGCTTTTGAAAACGATTATTCGACGCGTCCCATCTACTGCGACTTCGCCCCCATCAGAGCGATTTCTGTCGCCCTCTACGATGATCTCGTGGCGCTGCTTGCCGGCCTCGGAGCGTCGTTGCCTCAAGAACCATTCGGCTGGCGCACGGTGTATCACAAATACACGCAACTGAAGGCGGTCCTCGTGATGTTTCGGGAGCAGCTCGTACAGGAGTTCGGTGTCGGGTTGCGGAAGCACGGCATGCGAGCATTCGATCTGCCGGGACACAGGCTTCAGAAAACGATCTTCGCACTCTTGCAGAATGCCGCTCGCGCGGGAACCGTGACTACAAAGACTGCGTACACCTACAGGAAAGGCCTGATTTGGTTTCTGGAGCGGTACGGCTTCACTGTCGTCGACGCGTATCCGATCACGACCAGTCGAACGGAGAGGCATCTCAGGCGTCTCAATACGGAGGACTTCTATTCGGCCGAGCAGTGCCGCGAACTTGCATACCACATCGAGGCTATGCTGGACGACGAGAGCGCCACGCGGGAGGACAGAATCACGCTTCTTCTCGCCCGGATTCTGCTGAAGACGGGGTGGAATCTGTCTCCCGTTCTCGGGATCGAGTGTGATGACATTATTCGTGCTGCGACTCCGCTGAATCCGGGTGCGGTTGCCGTGGTCCTTCGAAAAGCGCGGGCTGGCTACCGGTCGGATGCGTATACCTTCCACGATCCCACAACGAATGTATCGGCGATGCGCAGCGCGGTGGCGGACCTTCTGCATATCCGGGACAACCTGACAGCGGATCTGCGAGCTTCGCTGCCCGACGAAAATCCGTACAGGTCTTTCGTGTTTCTCGTTGAACGAAAGGGCGAAGCGCAACGGCTGTCCATGGCCGCGACTAAGGTGGTCACCGAAATGCTCGCCAGACGCGGATGTGCCCTGACATTCGATTCGACGAAAATCCGGAAAGGCGGCGTCAATCACCTGTACCGGGAGGTGCAGAAGAACCTGCGCGACTATGAGGCTGCCGCGAAGCATGACTTCAGGACGTTCGAATCGAACTACTACCGGATCGACGAGAATCAGTCCAGGTACACGTTGGGCAATGCCGTAGACACCATGCGCAGATACTTCAGCGGGAAGGACATCGCGGCCGGAATAGTGATCGTCACAGACCCGCAGGTCCGGCTGCAGCACACGCCGACGGGCGAGTGCGCATCGACTGGTCGTGATGACGAGGCGGCCCGGTACGAACTCGAGCACAAGCGATTGCTTGCCGAAAGAGGCGCGACTGCGCGCTTCTGTGCGGATTTTCTGAGCTGCATCTGGTGCAGGTTCTTCCGCCTCGTTGCCGATCCTGATCACGTCTGGCGGTTGTTGACCTATCGCGAGTACGTACTGCAATCGATGGAATCGTCTGCGCTGGAAGGCGATGTTACCGAGGACCAGCAAATGAATATCGCGATTCTCAAAGGCCGCGTGGCGGAAATGCTCGACAGGCTGAACCAGATTGCGCCGGGTGTCACGGAGAAAGGCCAGGCGTTGCTGGCGGCTAAAGGCATGCACCCGGATTGGGCGTTTGCTATCACGGACACGACGACGGGTCTAACGGCTAAGGAACGCAGTGTATGAAAACAGATCTCGCAGAACTCATTGACGCCATTTCAACGGCGAATGGCCGGATCTCCATCAACGACCTCTCGGCCAGCGAGATTGATTCTCTTCGCGACAAGATCGTCTGGGCCTATAGTGATCAGCGTGCGCCGGGCCGTCTATCCGTTCGGCGGGCAGGACTTTCGCCAGAAGGGAATTCAGAAGGGACTGGTGATTGCGACTGGGAGTCTGCAATACGACTATGAGCTTAAGGCCCTCATGCTCCTCCTGCTCCACTCGGGTGCCCGCGAAGGCGGCACGCCTTACAAATGGCTATCCGTAACGCTGCGCATTCGTCCATTGGCGCGGTTCTCTGGCTATTGTGCACGACGTGGACTGAAGTCATTCCGGACGCTCGACCAGCTCCCGTCGCTCAAGTTGCGCACGATCTTGCTGGGTTTTTTAATGGACAGCGAAGAAGACGGCGGTATGAATGCGAAGGTCTTCACGTCCTGCTACAAGTCGGCCCGCGATGCGCTGAAGTGCCTGTCGATGTATGCGCTGGTTGTCAGAAGTGACTTCGCGGAACTCGTGAACGAATTGACGCTGCCGGAAATCGATCGCCACGAAACGCAACACCGGCTTCGGCATGCAATCATTCCGACGGGTGTGATGAAGCGTGTGATTACCGAGGCCGCCGGGTACGTCGAGCAGGCGGAAGCCAAGTTTGACGAGTTTGCCGCTGTTTTTCGCGAGACACATCAAGGTATCGTCGCAGCGAAATGCGTTGATCCGGCGGCAGCCGTCTATTCGACGGCGAGAAAGGCTGCAAGGCGGCTGAAGAGCCTTCTTTACGAATACTTCCGTGATCTCCAGTTGCACACGTACGCACTGGTTCTTGCGTTTACTGGCATGCGGGATGGCGAAGCAGGTGCTCTCAAGACGGGTTGTGCAGGCCGGCGGACCGAAGGCGGTGAGACGGTTTTCTATGTGAGGAGCATGCTGTCCAAGACGGACGACAATGCGATCAGCCTCGACTGGATCGCCAATGAGCCAGCATGGCGCGCAGTGGCGTTGCTCTCCAAGGTCAACGAACTCTACTATGAACGCGCTCGACTGGTCCAGCAGCACTACGGCGAACACCTCGCTGAAGACGAAAAGAACATATTCAGGCACGGGCTGGCCAATCGATGGTTATTTGGTTTGCGCCTGACCGTCTTCACGGCGAACTTCGTTCGCTATACAAAAGGCGGCGACGGCATACACGCGCTCAACCTCTCGCATTACCGTATTCCCGTTACCGATGCTGATATGGTTCAGCTGGAGGAGATGGAATGCAATTACCGCTCGGTGGCGGGCAACAGTGGGAATCGCGGGAAACCGTATCGCGTCGGAGACCCCTTCAATCTGACAGCCCACCAGTTCCGACATACGTTCGCCTGGTTCATTATCGCGAACAGACTGGGCGATCTTGACGACATCAAGTATCAGTTCAAGCATCTGCATCGCGCGATGACCTTCGTTTATGCCGAACGCGGATTCAAATCGCTCAACGAACTGAGGAGCGTGATCGAGCACTTTGAGACATTCGTGAGTGGCCGATCAGTCAACGATATTGTTCAGTCTGTGGTCGCCGGTCGTGTTGCCGGCGGTGGTGGCGAACGACTCGCGAGGATGTTGGCGTCGTTGAACAGCGGAATGAGCGATGAAGTGTTTGGAACAGAGCAACAGCCGCATTTCAGGAACGTGAAGGATGTCGTTACTTTTACAACCCGGCATAGCGAGTCGATCCGCGGCTTGCCGCATGGCTACTGTACAAAGGGGCCATCTTGCAAGATCAGAAACGCCGCCGATCCATCGCACTGCCTGTACTGCGACACGTACTTCGCCACGCCGAAGCATCTGCCATACTGGCGAGCGATTAAGGCGAATTGCGAGGCCAGAATCGGACGGATCGACGGCATGCCGAACGAGGCGCGAGGTCAGTTTCAAGCGTTCCGGCAGTCCCTAGAAGACAATCTGTTTGCGGCGAATAGGATTATTTACCGGCTCGCCCCAGAGGAGTCGAATACGATGGATGCCCGATGACGGACACACGAACCAGGATTATCGAGGCGATACGCGGGATGCGTGAGACCGGCGAAAGCATCACCATTCACGCCGTCGCGGCACGGTGCGGCGTATCGCATTCGCTGATTTACAACCGCTACCCTGACTTGAAGGAAAAGATCAAGGAACTCAAGACAACGCAGAAGCAACAGCGGAAGGCCGAAGACGATCAGGCACTCATCGCGAGGTTGACGTCGGAAAAGAACGCATTGCATGCGAAGGTAAAACGCGGCAAGGAGGCGATGACGAAGGACTCGTTCAAGGCGCTTCTGACACACGTGCAGGAAGTGTATTCAATGTATGACGGTCTTCTTGAAGAAAGGAACCGGTTGGCGGGCAAATTGGCTTCCGGAAAATAATTTGGGGGGAGATCGGCAAGCAGGATTGGCTGCTCTGATTCGGGGCCGGCGGCACTCGCAGGCTTGGACATATGCGGCGAGCCAACTCGCCCGTGGATTCTTGCAACGCTTCTGCTCGAGCTTGCGCCTCCGTTGCCGGTAGTGTCGCATTTCAAAGAAGATGAAAACTGTGCCACTGATTCTGCCACCGGGCCGGCTTCCATCGGGCCGGAATCGCATGAGCGGCCGGTCGAGGTCGTCGTCCAGTTTGGCTGACCGAGGCCTCGTCCGCCCTCGCTCAATGGCCGGTCTTCGGTTAGCAGATCTTAGGTGGCATTGCCTCCACGCGGCCCAGAAGCGGCCGCACAAGACGCCAGGAGAGTGACCATTTCCTGGCGGATGACCGCCGGTCAGATTCGATTGGCTCGGACGCTATGGACCGAGCCTTAGCCTGGAAACGGCGGGTGCACATGACCTCCGGTATCTGCCCCGCCTCTTCTACATGAGGTCGCAACTGGCTGATGTATTTTCAGCAGCCGCTGCGGCAATTAACCGTATCCATTGGCTTGACGACACAGCGCGGATTTAGTTGGATAGCGTCGGCGTCCGATGCCTCTGTGAACTCACGTCCTGGCGGCGACCGGGAGTCGGAATGGGGCGCCGAGACGGTTGAAGGCGTTCATCGCGGCAATCGTTATCGTGAGGTCGACAAGTTCCTTCGGCGAGAACGCCGCCGAGGCCGCCGCATAGGCTTCATCTGAAGCATGCGTTTCGCTGACGAGAGTCACCTCTTCGGCCCAAGCCAAGGCGGCGCGCTCCTGATCGGAGAACAGGTGCGGGACTTCGTCCCACACCGGCACCAGCGTCACCTTGTCGATGGACATCGTCTTTCTAAGATCGCGACTGTGCATGTCGATGCAATGGGCACATCCGTTAATCTGTGAAACACGGAGGAACACGAGATGAATGAGTTCCTCGGGCAGGTTGGTGCTTTTGGTCACATAGTGATGGACACCGAAAAGCGCTTTCGCGCCGTCCGGGGCGATCTCGCTCCAGTTCAAGCGTGTCATCTTCGTCCTTTGCCGTTTGGCCATAAAATAACGTCTCTTGCGTCACGGTCGCGGGTTGGTTACTTCCCCTTCGCGCGTGACTCATGACATAACGCGACGTTACTAGCCCGAGATTACGGACAACAGGCCCAAGAATTGGCGAAATGACTGAGCCAAAGACTATGCCCACGCTTGCGATCGAGATAGACCGTACTGCGGCGGCGCCCATTGGCGAGCAGATCTACGCGAGCCTCAGGCAAGCGATTGTCGACGGCCGTCTTCAACCCGGAAGACGGTTACCCTCTGGAAGGGATCTCGCTGCGCAGCTCGGCGTCGCGCGCGGAACGATTCTGGTGGCCTACGAGCGGCTGGCTTCCGAGAAGCTAGTGGTCGGCGCAGGCTCCGCCGGCACACGCGTCTGCGCGCAACTTCCTCCAGCGCCAACCGCGACCGAGATTCCGCTCGATGGGCCACTGGATGCCTTTACACGACCGTATTCGAGCGCGCCACTACCGTTCCAGATGGGCGTACCGGCTCACGATGCATTTCCCGCCAAGGTCTGGGCTCGAATGCGAGCGCGGGCTGTCCGTGCGGACGCGACCGGATACACGACCTACGCCGACCCTCGCGGCGAGCGCGACTTGCGCGCACAGATTGCCAGTCACCTGGCCATCAGCCGACAGATTCAATGCCATCCCGATCAAGTTATTGTGACCAGTGGATACCGTCACGGACTGATGCTTACACTGATCGCGCTCAGAGCTCACGGTCGCACCGCGTGGATCGAAGAACCGGGCTATCCGATCGGAAGGAAAGCTCTGGAGCTGGCGGGGCTTACGGTTGCCCCCATCTCCGTAGACGTCGAGGGATTACGTGTCGAGGAAGGCATCGCTCGTGCTTCGCATGCCGCGTTAGCGCTGGTCACGCCCGGCCAACATGCGCCGCTGGGCGTCGCCCTCTCGCCGATGAGAAGACGTACCCTGCTCGAATGGGCTGAAGCAAAGGATGCCTGGATCATCGAAGATGACTACCTGGGCGAACTACAGTTGGTCGGACGGGCGGCGCCCGCCCTGGCTGCTGGTGATGGCGCGCAACGCGTGATCCACATCGGCGCATTCAGTAAGACAATCAGCCCCGCGCTGGGTCTCGGCTTCGTCGTCGCGCCGCGCGCACTGGCCGAACGCGTTGTCGAAACAGTTTCAGTAATGGCACCTGCTCCGAATAGGACGACACAGCTGGCACTAACGGAGTTTCTCGCAGATGGACACTTCATGCGCCACCTCCGACACATGAAGAAGGTCTACGCTGAGCGCCGCCATCTCGCTGTTGAACTGCTCAGAAAGCGATTCACGGAGGTCGTGGAATCGGGATTGGGGTTGATTGTCAAGTTGCCTGATGGCGTCGATGACCTGGAAATCGTACATTCCGCGCGCAAGCAAAATCTTGCACCGTCAGCGCTGTCTGCGTGGTACCTGCGGACAGAGCTCGCGAGGAACGGCCTACTTTTGAGCGTAACGAATCTTCGGCCCGACAACATCCGTGCGGCGTGTGATGCGCTCGAAGATGTTGTTTCAGCACGCATATCGCAACATCGAGGCGTCGATGCAAGCTATCGTTTCTTTTGATCGGCTTGGAGGGACCGGTATTGAGAGCTTTGCGGTCATCCGTCTCAGCATATCTGCGGTCCACTTCGGGTCGTGAGTACGCACTGCCGACTGGCCGCTTCCGGGAAGCGGAATTCCACTGGCCGCTTTCCGGCGATGAATTTGAAGAGCGGGCTGACGCAGCCCGACCCCGAGCGGTCGGTCAATTTGGTTGAAAGCGGTCATTTGGCGCTTCCGTTGCCTACCGCTCAGGCGCTGCTAGAAGTAGGGACTATGGCGAAAACCGAAGACAACATGCCACTACATGCGAAGGTCGAGTACCGCCGGTTGGTGCAGCGAAATTGGTACGCGCATTTTCTTTTCGCGGCCGCGGGCGATTATTTTTGCAGTCACAACTCCCTGGTGTTGAATCCTCAACGGAATCTTATACTCGCCCCGGGAATTTGTGTAAGTCGTTAGAGTCTGCATTCCAATAATGAAGCGGATTTTCTCGTTAGGGAGCGGGTGACCGGATTGGTCCGTGAGCAGCCCCTGGGCAGCGATTGCCGGAGTGGCTCTGCGAAACATGAATGTGTGAAACAGCATATCCTCATAGACATCGAATAACGTCGTTCCGGAATATCCGGAAGATGGAGGGCCGAACTTCACTTTTGCGGTAGCCTTGTAGTCCTTGCTAGTCTCCCATGACCATTTGTTCGTCCACGTCCATTGACCAATAGCCTTGACGGACGACCCGATCTTTTCCGAGCCAGCACCAGCTTCGACCTTGAACGACGTAGACGACTCCTCCGCATGTTGACTTTTATCGAGATTTTCGTCTGACACATCGTATTCTGTGCCCGACGAAGGTGCCTCGGCTGGTGCTTCTTGGTACGGCAAAGATATACCAGTGTACACATAGCGCGCGGGTGGCAAGGGTCTCTCACCCGTGTCATCACCGACACTGGCGAAGGGGTCAGCAGCAAGTATGTTTGCGTAATCACTCGCGGTGACACCTCCGAATGTGCTCAGGTCGTTAGCGATATTCTCGGGCATCTGACCGTCCCGAAAATATCCTGCGAATACTGGATATTCTCTTGTCGACGAGTCTCCACCGACCGTCTATGAAACTGAGCCTTGTCCAGGCCGGGGGACTTCTTTAACGATTTCGCCATTTTCCCTTGTCACGGTCACCTGTTCACTGAGGACACCGGTGACCACAGGCCTGAGAAGCAGCACGATTTGATCCCAGTTGTGATGAACGCCATCTAGGTTCGGGCCAGACAACGTGAAACCCACTGAATTGGACGCTTTGACCTCGGCCGATTGCGTGTCCCCACTTGTGTGGTCGATGGAGTAGGTCACGGTTGCGCTGGCGAACGTCGCTTTGTATGAATACGAAATTGAGTAACCCTGCTTAAATGACTGACTCGAGGAGATAACAGATCCAAGAGTCGTATCAGTGACATACGCTACCGACGACTGCGAATGCCCGCTTGTGCTGCCGGGTGGAGCATATATGACCCGACTAATCAAATATGACGGATGAAATGTGAAAGACGTCTGGCGGTTTTCGACTGTTGTATGTGTACCTACGCAAATGGGAGGTATTCCATGAGTCGGGTCATAACCAGGGTCACCCGGGCACAGGCCTTTCGCCTCAGCGGCAGTAATGAAAGTTATTTCGATCGCTGCGCATATAAGTCTTGTCGAGAGCCAATTGAAGTTTGAAGTCACGATGCATTCTCCTCGCTGCTCGGATAAGAGTTTCAGCGCAAAAAAATTGGCCCGCCGTACGTACGTATGTCTTGTAAATTGCGTGCTTCCAGTCGCGTAATCGGCGCTTGCGGGAACCAACCCAGTGCACAATGGATGAATGATTGATGAACGCGCACCCATTCACTTGATGTTAATCAAGATAATCAGAGATAGATCCGAAAATTCGTTAGGGATCGATTGTCAACCATCTACATCCACATTTCGAAGGGCGGCTTTTGGCCGATCGGGTGAGGTCACCAACGGCCGCTTATCGGCACTCCGCTTCGCGAAACCCGGATTTGGCTGACTGACCGCTTTGGAGACGGCCGTCTGACCGGAGAGGGTCGTGTGTTGCCGTTCGCGCAATGATTTCATTGATTGCACACCGATTGGCAATTAACGGCCAATAGTTGCCGCTCGCCCGTTCCACATAGCTGTTGTTAGAACGGCTGGTCCACTTCCGAAACCTGCCATATGCCCTGTGGAAGCATCTCAGCTAAAACCGCCCGTTGAACCTTCCCCCAATGCAGCCATTAAGCAATGACCGCTTTTGCACACCCGTTGCGAAGTAACGTGCCGTTCCAGCAGCGCATAAGAGCGACTGCGGCTAATGGTCGTGCGTCATTCCGACATCGCCATCGTTTGGTATGTGCCCTTCAAGGGCGGGGATTGATCCATGAGGTCGACAAAGCGAGACAAGCGCACGGGCTCTGTCTGATCGCGGACGTAAACTTCAGCGCGAATTAGAGAGTAACCGTTCGCCAGTTCCTTCAGTTCAAAGTTTGTATTCAAGGGGCCGCCAACCTGAACCGGTCTGGGGTATGCATGCTCAAGCCGGTACACAACATATTCGATTCGCTGAAGGGCTTCCTCCGTGCCGAACACTATTACGTGAATTTGGTACATACGCTGGCCGCCGAAACGTGAGTCCTTTTCCGGCACTCGCCAACTGCGATGGATCAATGCTATATGGTCATCCGTCATCAATTGTCCAGGAACCGGCAGCTTGAGCTGACCGACCGCTTGTCCTATGGTCAATATGCCAACTTTGATCTCGTCGCCACGCTGAACTCGTGCCACAGCTGCCTGAATGAGCGAAGTTAATTCGTTTCGGTATAGAAAGAGAAGTATCGCGATAAGGAATGGCCAGACAAGCCCGGTTACCGCAGTGAAATATTGCGCTTTGTCTGCCATATCCGCCTCCGGTGAAGCGTTCCCAGTGAAAGTTTTGGTGGCGACCGTGACGTTCACGGTAACAGAATCAGCTTAGCGTGAAACCGTCCGTTCGTCGTCCCTCGATGACTGAATTGCGTCGCACGTCTTGCGCGGTTCGATGTCCTGTCCGTTTCGCATTCGATTTCGCCACCTGAACATTATCTGCACGACCCCGCCGGCAACATCACCCACGTCCGGGACGACGGGTTCAACGGATCGGCACTCTGTAGTGGTGTCCTGAACGCGGCCCTTCGCGAAACACGGAAGCGGACGTCGTTCACGGTGGCGCAACTTGTTGAGCTCGCGTGTCCGCTGTGTGTTGCAGTTCGCGCAATGATTTCATTGATTGCACACCGATTGGCAATTAACGCCAATAAGCGTCATTCGACCGCACCGTTGCTCGGAAATCCAGACGGCGGCTGCACCCTGAAATACGCCGTTCGAACGGCCACCACGCGGTGCGTCACTACGAGGATGTAGTTCAACTCCTCCAGCCCCTACAACGAGTGCACTATGAGATCACGAGGTCCTCGTCCTGTCTGTCAGCAGCAGATGGCGGCGCAGCGCGCGCCATTGTAGGGGGATGTCATCGGCGATGCGGGCGGACGGCGCCCACTTGCCGTCTGGAAGTTGCCATGCGCGTGACGAGTTTGACGTATGTCAACAAGCCTGGCCGCGGCCGGCGTATTTTTGTGCGGCATACTCAAGTACATGGAGGAGAGTGGAATGTCCGATCAGCGAATCACCCCATTTATTTTCGATCGGGTCTGCAACCCTGCACCCTCCATCCCACAACTGGTACTCAAGGATGTAGATAGCGTCGAAAGCGTGTACAGCCGCAATCTGCATAAGCTTTATGACGCGTCGCTACCGCATGGTTACATCGTCCACCGTTCTCAAGAAGGCCCGGACCTTGAGGAGAGTCATCCCCTCGATTTATTCGTGATGGAAAAGTATCGCCAGGACTGGACGCCGTCTGGGTACGGGCTAGGTGAACTCGTTTTTTCGATTTCCCTTGCTCCAAACGAGGAGGTCACCCTCGAAATTAAAACATGGGAGACTGATAAAAGAATCGCGGAGGACGAGCGCACGCTGGAGGATCGCCAGCTAACCGATGTCAAATCCACGGCGTCGGCTGGCTCTGAAGCCAGAAATGAAGAGAGTGCGAAGACGCATGAATACGTCGATGCCAAGGGATCGTACAGTGGATTCGGAGTAAATGTGTCGGTCGCAGGGGGATGGTCGGAGGACCTTGGAAACAGCCAGTCAAAATTAGCGAAGCAGACTGAGGAGCAGTCAAAGCAGGCCACAAACGAGCGAAAGGGAACAAGCAAAGTAAAAATCGCTGTATCTCGCGAATCAGGCTCAGAATCAAAGACGACGCGACGGATAAGAAATGTCAATCAAGCACATACGCTAAATCTAAATTACTATCAGATTCTCCAAGAGTATCAAGTCAAGCTAGTACGGTATGATGTAAGTCTTGTAATTCTCGGGGCCGAGCCCTTATTAAATGAGACATACTTGGGTAACGATTCGTGCCAATACACTGATCCGGACGCGGCAGAGCCATTGGGCCGAGTTCCGCCGTTGCTGCCAACGATCTCAACGCACTCTTGGATTACATTGGGTCAGCTAATCGAAAAATGCAGGTCAAGTCAATGGGTTCAGGATTTTACGAAAAGGCATGGAAAGAGTCCAATTAGGATAATTCGAGAAATGTGGGCCGCCCCGCTCTGGGATGCGGCAATGTCCCAAAGCGACTATAACTCGGGACAGTACATCAGCGACGAGGAACGTGTTGAATTTAGAGACACTATGCTGCGGTACACCCGTCCGTCACCCGGATGGATTGAAACGGACGAGGCTGGTGCCCTCCGTTGGGCCTATGAGATTCTTCCGGAGAAAGACAGCCCATTCCTCACGTACTTGTACCAGTTCCTGCCATATTCGCCACAGCAGCTGGTGGGACGTGCAGTGGCTGCCGGTGCCGATCCTTGGACGGCAAAGGCCGCATTGGCAACGAGATACGCAAATGCGATACCGGTCAAATACCACGGCACAATGCAGTGGCAAGGTTCGCCACAAATGCGCAAGCAACTGGTTGAATGGAACGCATACCATCGTTCCGAAAAGCGTGGCATTTCTCCTGCTGACCAGCTAGGCGATTGGCTTGCCGCCGAGGCAGAAATTGCGCAAGCCTTTGCCCCCATATCGCTTTCCAGCTCAGATAAAGTTTTGGCGCGGGGTGTTTTTTACCAGAAGAATCTTGCTGAACTGAATCAGCATATCAATGAGGTTGTGAGTAATATCGCCGATCAACTGCGAAAGTGGCGCCCAACTGCAGGCCCGACAGGTCTACCTGCTGAATGTGAAGTTCGAGACTGGAAGATCACTCTTCCGACGTCCAGTGTTTACGCGGACGCTTCTCTCGGCGTGTGTTCTGGAGCGGAGGATTATTTTGAGATCCAGCGGCAGTTTGATCTTGAATTAAAACAATTAGAGATCGAAAAGCTTCGCCTACAAGTTGAAAAGCTTGCACTCGAGAACAAGGTCCTTGAGCAGGGCGGAGCCCCGTCCTCTGTGGTCATCAAGAATCCGACGGATCAGACCGCGATAAATCTGGGCCTCACCGTTGGTACGCCCGCCGAGGTTGACATCCAAACGAACTCGCCCTAGCGCCCCATTCCCATCCGCACAGCCAATATACCGCCTGCCAACACTTCTTAATTAGCTCGCATATGTCCGAGATTTCATTTGTTTTCGTACACGTTTACTCAGACCGCCCTGACAATCCGAGCCTGGATGACGTGAACGACATAGAAGGCAATAAGTCAATGTGGAACTGCTGGCCCTACATTCATATACGTCATTCTGACATCGAAGAGCGCCACTGGGTCCTGTGCGTGCGAGATGCCCTAGAAATCATGAGGCAGAAGCTGGCCCTCGACGACAATGCGACGGTGGGCCAGGTGCATTTTTACTGCCACGGAACATTTGCAGGCGGCGAAATCAGGGGCCGCCTGCGGGAAGGCGGCGAAACGATCAGAGTCGTTAACCTACTGGAAGCTGAAGATTTTCTTCGTATTGAACTTAGAAGTGGCCTCCTGCAAGGTAGGTCGCATTCCGCCACACAGGTCCACATACATGGTTGCAACGTCGGTGTCTCACAGGATGCCGTAAGAACTTGGCGGGACATCTTTGGGGGCATAAAGGGAACCGGAAGTGCCCCCTCTCAATTTCAGATGTTTTATAAGTTCTCTTTCAGAATAAATTCATATTCTTATCCAACGAAAAGCCGACCAATTTCCGTCGATGGGACTGATTTATTCACGGAAAATAAAATAAATGCTTGTATTGAACTAATAGTCTCTATTGCGCTTGAGCGGTTGCCGTCGGACACATCAGATAAAGAACGGAATCGATTCAAAGAGGCGTTCCTAGCCAGATGCCGATCCGATGTCGACAAAGAGTTTTATAGAATGTTTCAGGAATACCGGCAAGGAGGTGAGCTACCTTGGCCGGACATTGATCAAATCTCACAAGATGAGGCTGCTACGCGAATGCGAAAAATATTCGCAGATAACTCTGGTTTTCCGAGGACTTTTTTGGCCAAACATTTTCATCTCTATGATTCATTACCAACGCTATTTCTCGCAGATACTAGCGAATACACGTGGCCTCATCAGAAGAGTCGTTGGAACGCTGCCCACACGTGGTTTCCATATCGTGGATACTGATACTGACTGCTCCGGCATTTGAATAAGCGGAGCATTCGTTCCGTTTAAATATTAACGCTTAGTATATCTATATCACCAGCGGTCATTTGAAGACTCTAGCATCTGCTAATACTTGCCAACCGAAGATTCTGGACGAACGACCGTTGCACATCGAAAAGCGCCGTAGACTTTGCTTCTGCCGAACGTCTTGAACGGGTCCAGCTTGTGTGGAAACTGGTTTTCCGCGTCTATGCGAGCGATTGCCGATCAGGTCAATCTTGTTCGGCCCAGACAGCTTGCACCGATCAACCATC
>NZ_JACFYJ010000111.1:0-22198 GCF_037126505.1 Paraburkholderia bengalensis | reverse complement strand
CACGCCGCTGTTCGTGATCTCGCGCACCTCCGGCTGGGCCGCGCACATCATCGAGCAACGCATCGACAACAAGATCATTCGGCCCAGTGCAAATTACACGGGGCCGGACGATCTGCCGTTCGTGCCGCTCGCGAAGCGCGCCTGAACGGACAAGTCGACTCCTGGAGCGCGGACGCGAGAGCCGCGATCCGGTTAGGCCTTGGTTCGCCATACCCGCGAGCCAAGGCTGCTTTTTATCCAATAGGGTTTGCCGCACCGCGTATGCGCCGACGCGCTAAACTTCGCGAAGAGCCCCGGGTGCGAGCCGGCGCCTCGAACACATCGAACGCAGCCGCTCTCATCATTACCGCATGTGTCCCTACGCCATGAATACCGCTTACCGCAAACCGCTGCCCGGCACCTCGCTGGATTACTTCGACACGCGCGCCGCCATCGAGGCGATCGAGCCCGGCGCCTATGACACGCTGCCCTACACGTCGCGCGTGCATGCCGAGAACCTCGTGCGCCGCTGCGATCCCGCGACGCTGACCGATTCGCTGAAGCAGATCATCGGGCGCAAGCGCGAGCTGGATTTTCCGTGGTTTCCGGCGCGCGTCGTGTGTCATGACATTCTCGGCCAGACCGCGCTCGTCGATCTCGCCGGTCTGCGCGATGCCATCGCCGATCAGGGCGGCGACCCCGCGAAGGTGAATCCCGTCGTGCCCGTGCAGCTGATCGTCGATCACTCGCTCGCTGTCGAGTGCGGCGGCTTCGACCCGGATGCATTCGCGAAGAATCGCGCGATCGAAGACCGGCGCAACGAAGACCGCTTCGACTTCATCAACTGGACCAAGAAGGCGTTCAAGAACGTCGATGTGATTCCGCCCGGCAACGGCATCATGCACCAGATCAACCTGGAGCGGATGTCGCCCGTGATTCATGCAGTGGATGGCCTCGCGTATCCCGACACGCTCGTCGGCACGGACAGCCACACGCCGCATGTGGATGCGCTCGGCGTGATCGCCGTCGGCGTCGGCGGACTGGAAGCGGAGAACGTGATGCTGGGCCGCGCATCGTGGATGCGTCTGCCCGATATCGTCGGCGTCGAACTGTCGGGCAAGCGTCAGCCCGGCATCACGGCCACCGACATCGTGCTCGCGCTCACCGAGTTTTTGCGCAAGGAAAAAGTGGTCGGCGCGTATCTGGAGTTTCGCGGTGAAGGCGCGTCGAGCCTCACGCTCGGCGACCGCGCGACGATTTCCAACATGGCGCCCGAATATGGCGCAACCGCCGCGATGTTCTTCATCGACGAGCAGACCATCGACTATCTGCGCCTCACGGGCCGCGACGACGCGCAAGTGAAGCTGGTCGAAACGTACGCGAAAACGGCGGGCCTGTGGGCCGATTCGCTGAAAAACGCCCAGTACGAGCGCGTGCTGAAGTTCGATCTGTCGACGGTCGTGCGCAACATGGCGGGGCCGTCGAATCCGCACAAGCGTCTGCCCGTTTCGGAACTCGCCGCGCGCGGCATTGCAGGCAAATGGGAAGACGTGCCCGGCCAGATGCCCGACGGCGCCGTCATCATCGCGGCTATTACGAGCTGCACGAACACCAGCAACCCGCGCAACGTGATCGCGGCAGCGCTGCTTGCCCGCAATGCGAATGCGCGCGGCCTCACGCGCAAGCCGTGGGTGAAGTCGTCGCTGGCGCCGGGATCGAAGGCGGTCGAACTTTACTTGCAGGAAGCGAACCTGTTGCCCGATCTGGAGAAGCTCGGCTTCGGCATCGTCGCGTTCGCGTGCACGACGTGTAACGGCATGTCGGGCGCACTCGATCCCACCATCCAGCAGGAGATCGTCGAGCGCGATCTGTACGCGACGGCCGTGCTGTCGGGCAACCGCAACTTCGACGGCCGCATTCATCCGTATGCGAAGCAGGCATTTCTCGCGTCGCCGCCGCTCGTCGTTGCGTACGCGATCGCGGGCACGATCCGCTTCGACATCGAACGCGATGCGCTCGGCACCGATCACGACGGCAAGCCCGTCTATCTGAAGGACATCTGGCCGAGCGACGAAGAGATCGACGCGATCGTCGCGCAAAGCGTGAAGCCCGAACAGTTCCGCAAGGTCTACGAGCCGATGTTCGCGCTGACGGCCGCGAGCGGCGAGCCGATCAGTCCGCTCTACGACTGGCGCGCGCAGAGCACGTACATTCGCCGTCCGCCGTATTGGGAAGGCGCGCTGGCGGGCGAGCGCACGTTGAAGGGTATGCGCCCGCTCGCCGTGCTCGGCGACAACATCACCACCGATCACCTGTCGCCGTCGAACGCCATTCTCGCGAACAGCGCAGCGGGCGAATACCTCGCGAAAATGGGTTTGCCCGAAGAGGATTTCAACTCGTACGCCACGCATCGCGGCGATCACCTCACCGCGCTGCGCGCAACGTTCGCGAACCCGACGCTCATCAACGAAATGGCCGTCGTCGATGGTCAGGTGAAGAAGGGCTCGCTTGCGCGCGTCGAACCGGAAGGCAAGGTCACGCGCATGTGGGAAGCGATCGAAACCTACATGGAGCGCAAGCAGCCGCTCATCATCATCGCGGGCGCGGACTATGGGCAAGGCTCGTCGCGCGACTGGGCAGCAAAGGGCGTGCGGCTCGCGGGCGTCGAAGCGATCGTGGCCGAAGGCTTCGAGCGCATTCACCGCACCAACCTGATCGGCATGGGCGTGCTGCCGCTCGAATTCAAGCCGGGCGTGAATCGCCTGACGCTCGGTATCGACGGAACCGAGAGCTTCGATGTGATCGGCGAGCGCAAGCCGCGCGCGGACCTCACGCTCGTGATCCATCGCAGGAACGGCGAGCGCGTCGAAGTGCCCGTCACGTGCCGTCTCGACACGGCCGAAGAAGTGTCGATCTACGAAGCAGGCGGCGTGCTGCAACGCTTCGCGCAGGACTTCCTGGAGTCGTCGAAGGCCGCGGCCTGAGGCGTTCGTTCACACGATAAGCAAGGGCAGCCGATGCGCCGCCCTTGCATCAACAAAGAAACTCATCGGGACACATACATGGCACACGCACCCCAGATCAGGATTCCCGCCACCTACATGCGCGGCGGCACCAGCAAAGGCGTGTTCTTCCGTCTGCAAGACCTGCCCGCAGCCGCGCAGGTGCCCGGCGCCGCGCGCGATGCCTTGCTGCTGCGCGTGATCGGCAGCCCCGATCCGTACGGCAAGCAGATCGACGGCATGGGCGGCGCGACCTCGAGCACCAGCAAGACCGTGATCGTCGCGAAGAGCACGCGGCCGGACCACGATGTCGATTACCTCTTCGGGCAAGTGTCGATCGACACCGCCTTCGTCGACTGGAGCGGCAATTGCGGCAACCTGTCGGCGGCCGTGGGACCGTTTGCGATCAGCGGCGGACTGATCGATCCCGACCGCGTGCCCGACAACGGCATCGCTATCGTGCGCATCTGGCAGGCGAACATCGGCAAGACCATCATCGCGCACGTGCCGATGACGAACGGCGCCGTGCAGGAAACCGGCGACTTCGAACTGGACGGCGTGACGTTCCCCGCCGCCGAAGTGCAGCTCGAATTCATCGACCCCGCCGCCGAGGAAGAAGGCGCGCAAGGCGCGATGTTTCCGACGGGCCAGCTCGTCGACGATCTCGACGTGCCCGGCATCGGCACGCTGAAGGCGACGATGATCAACGCAGGCATTCCGACCATCTTCGTCGACGCCGAATCGATCGGTTATAAGGGCACGGAGTTGCAGGACGCGATCAACAGCGACGACGCGGCGCTGAAGAAGTTCGAGACCATCCGCGCGCATGGCGCGTTGCGCATGGGCCTCATCAAGAACCTGGACGAGATCGCGAAACGCCAGCACACGCCGAAGGTCGCGTTTGTCGCGCGCCCTGCCGGATACACGGCGTCGAGCGGCAAACGCGTCGATGCCGGCGACGTCGATCTGCTGGTACGCGCGATGTCGATGGGCAAGCTGCATCACGCGATGATGGGCACGGCGGCCGTCGCGATCGCCACGGCAGCGGCCATTCCGGGCACGCTGGTGAATCTCGCGGCGGGTGGCGGCGAGCGCCAGGCCGTGCGGTTCGGGCATCCGTCGGGCACGTTGCGCGTCGGCGCCGAGGCCGTTCAGGCGAATGGCGAATGGGTCGTGAAGAAGGCGGTGATGAGCCGCAGCGCGCGCGTGTTGATGGAAGGATGGGTGCGGGTGCCGAAGGCTTGAGGCCGCTTCCGCATTGACCGGCCGGGTGCGCGCGCGGCCCAGCCGGCGAATTCGCTGCGGCACGCCGTTGGCGCACCGCGCGCTGAACCCTCTCATCGAGCCGTGGTCGCGCGCGTTGCTTTCGTTGGCTTGTTCGCTATGCGCTCACTTTCCCCAGCGCAGCACCAGCGGATCGAGTCTGCGCGCAATGTCGATCAGTTCGGCGCGCGTATCGGGATGCATCGGCGGCAACGGATGACGCGGACTTTCGCACGCGATCACGCCGCCCTCTTTCATCAACGCCTTCGCGGCGAGCAGGCCCGTCTGACGGTTCTCGTGATTGATCAGCGGCAGCCAGCGCTGGTAGTGCGCAAAGGCTTCGTCGCGCTTGGCCTCGCGGAACGCTTCGAGAATCGGGCGAATGCCGTCGGGATAGCCGCCGCCCGTCATCGAGCCCGTCGCGCCTGCGTTCAGATCGGCGAACAGCGTGATCGCTTCCTCGCCGTCCCACGGACCTTCGACCGCCTCGCCGCCAAGACGGATCAGCTCGCGCAGCTTCGCAGCGGCGCCCGGCGTTTCGATCTTGAAGTACGACACCTGCTCGATCTCGCGCGCCATCCGCGCAAGGAACGGCGCCGACAGCACCGTGCCGCTCGCGGGCGCGTCCTGGATCATGATAGGAATGTCGATGCCGTCCGACAGGCGCGCATAGAACTCGTAAATCTGCGTCTCCGGCACGCGGAACGTCGCGCCGTGATACGGCGGCATCACCATCACCATCGACGCGCCCTGCGCCTGCGCGCGCCGGCTGCGCTCGACGCACACGGCGCTGCTGTAGTGACTCGTCGTCACGATCACGGGCACGCGGCCCGCGACGTGCTCGAGCATCGTGCGGGTGAGCGTTTCGCGCTCGTCGTCGGACAGCGCGAACTGCTCGGAGAAGTTCGCGAGTATGCACAGGCCGTCCGAGCCCGCGTCGATCATGAAATCAACCACGCGCTTCTGGCTTTCCAGATCGAGCGCGCCCGTTTCGGTGAAGGTGGTCGGCACTACGGGAAAAATGCCGCGATATCGTGGATGGCTGTGTGCGTTCATGGTTTGCGTTGCGCCTGAATGGTGGTGATGCAGTGAATGGTCGGCAGCGCGCGTTCCCATCGTGCCGCAACGGTGCGCTGTTGCTGCTCGGCCAGCCCTTTCATGATGATTACTCGCTTCGACATTCGTCTGCTGCCCAGAATGTAGGGAAACGAGGCGCCGTTGAATAATGAAAGCTGCTGCGAGGGTGATAACCGCGCGTTATCTCGGTGGTGCCCCTGGCATCAGCCTGCATGCTCGCCGTTGTCACATTCGCCATCATGTCCCGAGCGACTGAAGAAGCCTGCCGAGATTTTGAGGCTCAACGTGGATGACTCCACCGCGCGGGCTGTCGATGTCCGCAATCAGCGCCAGCGACAAGGCCACTATCATCGGCAGGATCGTAATCAAAAGGCCTCGGCGCAGCTTTCCCTTTGCGCCGTATCCCTGCACAACGCAACCAAACAACGCGATCGCTATCATCAACGACCATGTGCCGACCGGGATGCGGTTGATCAGCGCTGCCTCGGAGTAATCCTGCGAGTTGAGCACGTCGTTCATGCCGGTGACGAGGGTAGCCGCGATGGGCGTGGGCGTGGCCTTGCCCACCTGAACCGCCATCCTCCAGAGTTCGACCTGCAACCTGGCGGTCGCACGCTCGTTCTTTGCGATCTCCTGCGGGTCTCTCGTAGCAAAGTGCGCCAGTCGCAAGCGGGTGTATTCAACCAGTGCAGTCTTCATTTGCGCACCGAGGGCAGCGTCCGCCAGGTCCGCGCGAGCGTACTCGGTGCCAATTGCATTGGCTTCGTTTTCTTCCAGATTCTTTCGCGCGTCATAGCGGCCCACGGCCATCGAAAGGCTGAATCCGATGAGCAGCGCCAGCAACGTCAGTGTCGATGTCTGAACAACGTTGAAGTCGTCTCTCTCATCGTCCGGCAGCGGTAGCGCGCGTCGAAGAATAAAGGCGCCAAATGCCACGGCACCGATAAAGAGGAGCAGGAGAACGATAAACAGAATGGACGGATGATCGACGAACGCTGCCATGCAATGCCTCGCTGACGATGAACAGGAATGCCGCTCGTAGGGTCGCCCTTTGCACGCGCTTTGCACGCCCTTCGCACGCCCTTCGCACGCCCTTCGCACGCGTTTCGCAAGTTGCTGAACGAGCGGCGGTCGAAATACCACGCGTGACTGCGCAGCAGCCCAAGCTTAGGTACTAAGCGCTCACTTGGATAGTGGACCTTGGTCCACGTCGACTGCGGCAGACGTGATCCGGGCGCGGGTGGTCGTGGAACTGACAGTCGCTTACTATTCCGTCTCCACAATAAAAACCGCCGACCCGGCGCGAACGTTTGAGACCACCCATGAATCCTGCACGGCAATTCGTCGTTCCGTTGATCGCATCGTTATTCGCTATCGGCATCGCCGCCAATACTGCACACGCCGCCGAGCCGGCCTCGGACGGCACGCCCGACGCCGAAGTCGACATCTCAAAGGGCAGCGACGGCCCGGCGGCCGATCTTCACAGCGACCTCGGCGAATTCTGTTTCTTCGCCCATCTCCCGCCCGCCAGTCAGAAATACAAGGTCATCAGGAACATCAAGATCGGCAAGGGCACGTACGGCAGCGTTCAGGACATACTTCCGAAAATGGCCGAGTACGCCCAGTTGCGAGGCGCCGACGCGATCGTCGAGTACGCGGGATCACAGCGCTTCGGCTTCTGGCCCTGGCGCATGGTCCGCCCCGTCGTCCGTGGCGTCGCAGTGCAATGGACCGATCCGAAGCCGTCCAGTTGCGAATCCATCGGCGGCACGAAGTTGAGGACGATACTGTCCACGAATCAGCCGCCCGCGCAGTAACGAAACCCGACGGAGGTGCGTCATGAGCGATCGCTGCGGCAAGCACTATCGGCAGGTTGCGATGGCGTTCATCACGTCGTCGATCGCTGCGGCCGCAGCAGTCGCGGCAATCGCAGTCCATCAGGATTCGTATGCCGCGGGCAAGCCCGCAGCCACAGCGTTGCCGCTCACGCACGTCGCCGATATCCCGTTGCCTGGCCGCGCGTCCCGGCTCGACTATGAAAGTTTCGATCCGGACCGGCATCTGCTGTTCATCGCCCATCTGGGCGACAGCGAGCTGATTGTCTTCGACACACGGACATCGCGTGTCGTCGGCCGCATCGGCAATATCGCGGCAGTGCACGGCGTGCTCGCCGTGCCCGAGCTGTCGCGCGTGTATGCGTCGGCGACGGGCACGAACGAAGTCGTGGCGATCGATGCCGCCACGCTGACAATCGCCGCGCGCATGCCTGGCGGTGTCTATCCGGACGGAATGGCCTACGCGCCCGACGCGCGCAAGCTCTACGTATCGGACGAGACAGGCGGGACCGAGACGGTCATCGACACCCAGGCCAATCGCCGCATCAACACAATCGCGCTGGGCGGCACCATCGGCAACACGCAATACGACGCGGCGTCGCACCACATCTTCGTCAACGCGCAATCGAAACGACAACTCGTCGAAATCGATCCGGCCAACGATGCGATCGTCGCCCGCATCGATCTGCCGGGCGCAAAGGGCAATCATGGTCTGTATATCGTTCCACAGCGCCACCTCGCCTTTATCGCCTGCGAAGACAACGCCAGGCTTCTGGCACTGAACCTGCTGACGAGGCAAATCGTCCAGTCGTTCGACGTCGGCGACGGCCCCGATGTGCTGGCATTCGATCCCGGTCCGGGCACGCTCTACGTCGCGGGTGAAGCGGGCATCGTGTCGACGTTCGCCGTCGGTACGTCGAGCGTGTCGAAGACGGGCGAAGGCAGCATCGGCCCTAACGCGCATGTGGTTGGCGTCGATCCGTCCACGCATCGCGTCTATTTCCCGCTGAAGAACGTCGATGGCCGTCCCGTGCTCCGCGTGATGGCGCCGCGGTGAACTGTTTCGATTGAAACGGCATGACAGGCAGCGGATACGCGCGGCTATGCCGCGTGATCCGCCAGTGCGGTGTCGATTGCGCGAACGGCATGAAGTAAGCCCAACTTGTGGCCCTCTTCGTGGAGACGCCGCAGTTCGCTGACCCATACGGGCCCCCGGGCGCCGCTTCCCACCGCGACGAGCGCCCGGGCGCGCGCCACGACGAAGGCGGAGAACGGCGACGGCTCGCGACGGGCGTATGCCTCCAGCGCGGCAGCATGCGCCGACGCTGCGTCCCACAGTCCCCGATCGAGACAGGCGTCTATCGCGTCGCGTCGAAAGAGATAGTGATTGTGGCTGACCGCTCCAGCCGCAAGCACGGCCTCTCCTTCCGCGAGCGCCCGCTCGAAGACAACGGCATCGTCGGTCGCGCGCGCAAGCGTGCCCAGATAGGCGGCGCCCAGATACGCCATGCCCGTCTCCCGGCTGATGACGAGCGCCGCCTCGATATCGTCCAGGGCTTCGCGCCGGCGATTGCCAACGCGGTGCAACTCCGCGCGAAGTCCCAGCGCCTCGCCCTCGAACCGCCGCGATTTCAGCTCGCGCGCACACTGTAGCGCCGGGCCGACGTGCTCCCACGCGCGATCCCACTGCGCGAGATCGTGCAAGCAGTGCCACGCGGCATGATGGGCGATGGCGAGCGCCCGCAGATGACCGACCTTCTGCGCCGCGGCGACGCTTGCGAGCGCCGTGTCGAGTGCCTGCTGCGTCTTGCCCGAAAACCACGCGGTGATGGCGCGCATGGGCAGGTTGGCGACTTCGATTCGTCCGAGCCCGTGCCGCTGGCAGAGTTCGATGCACCGGCTGAACGCGTCGTGCGCGCTCATCATCCGGCCGCGCAAGTACTCGCCATCGCCGATCCCGCCCAGCGCGGCCGCCTCCTGTTCGTAGTCGCGCGCCTCGCGTGCGAGCGCAAGGCTGCGCTCGTGCTCATGGACGCAACCATCGCTGTCGCCGCGCGGAAAGCAGAGATTGCCCCGCAAGAAGTGAATGCGCGCCTCGTCGCGCACGAGACCCTCGGCGGCGGCAATCGCTGCGGCGCAGTCGAGATCCGCCCACGCACCGTCGAGATCGTCGATGACCCGCTTGACGGTCGCGCGGCCGATCCACGCCTGGCAACGCTCCGGGTCCGTGCCGGCAGACGCGAGTGCTGTTTCGAACGCGCCGAGCGCCGATGACATATCGCCGACGTCATGCAGAATGTTGCCCCGCAGGCACTCGAGCGCCACGCGGTCGGCGCGCGCGGCCGCGAGTTCGAGCCCTCGCCCGACGAGCCGCAGCGCGAGGTCATAGCGATATCCCGCCGATTGCGCGCGCGCCGCGTCGCAATATGCGCGCGCCGCCTCGGCGTCGGCGGCCCGGTCGAGATGTTCGGCCCGCAGAACGGCATCGCGCGGCGCGTACCACTGTGCCGCGCGTCGATGCCACTCGCGGCGCTGGCTTTTCAGCAGCCCGTCATAGACGGCGTCGCGAATGAGTGCGTGATGGAAGATGAATCCGCTGCCCTGTGGGCGCAGCAGGCGCCCCGTCACCATCGGTTCCAGCTCGACGCGAGCGCCGTCGAGAACGTGACTGATCGCCGCCTTGTCGAAGAACTGGCCGAATACCGACGCAGCCCGCAAGACCATTTTTTCCGTCGGTTCCAGCCCATCCAGCCGCGCCTGCACGAGACTTTGCACCGAGCCCGGCACCCCCGTGTCCGCCGTCCTCTCCGCATTGCCGAGCAGTTGTTCGAGAAAAAGCGGGTTGCCCGCCGCGCGCTCGATGCAGCGAGTTGCCAGTTCGTTTGCACAGGAAAACGACTCGGCCATGCGACGCGCGTCGTCCTCGTTCAACGGACCCAGATCGAATACGGAGCACGGCGGGCTGCCCGCTCTATCCGATGGCCGGTCGAGCGAGCCGCCTTGCGGCCGCGTCGTCAGCACCAGCACGGCCGCGCAACCCGCCGCCGTCGCGCCGAGTTCGTCGAGATCCTGCAGGGTCGACGGGTCCGCCCAATGAATGTCTTCGACGACGATCAGCCGGGGTTGCACGCGGCTAGCACGTTCTACGAGCCGGTTCATGACGTCCTGGCGGCCCCGCACGCGCATCGCATTGCTCATGGCCTCGTAGACCGCGCGGTCATCGGGCGGCTGCGGCACGTCGATCAGATCGTTGAGGAACAGCGTGTCGTCAGCGTCGGCCAGGCCGTCGGCGATGGCTCGCGCCACGGCCGTGGCGTAGGCGTGCGCGTTGCCCGTATCGTCGATTGCGAGGAGACCGCGCACAAGCGAGCGGATCGCATCCCGACCCGCTCTCGAACCGAAGTCGAGCACAAGCGCGTCATGACAGGCGAATCCCATCGCGCTTGCCTCGCGCTGGATCTCTTCGACAAGACGCGTCTTGCCGATACCGGGCTCGCCCCGGATATGGACGACATGGCCCTTTTCCGTCTCGCGGCACGACGCGAGTATGGCCACGCAGCGGCGCAGTTCGTCGCCACGCCCGACGATGGGACGACTCGCGCACGCACGTCGAAGCCCCGTCAGACGCCACACCGAAACGGGCTCGTCGAAGCCTTTCAACGCAAGCGCTCCGCAGGCCACGCAGGCGACGCGATCCGCAAGCGAGCGCCACGCGGATTCCGGCATCAATATCTCGCCTGGCCCGGCGGCATCGGTCAGACGCGATGCCAGTTGACCGTCTCGCCCGTGACCGTGTATTGCCTGTGCGCCGCGCTGCCGGCGCCGCTTGCCATGACCTGCCCGACCGCAATGCCGATGTGAACGGAAAGCGGACGGGCGAGCGTTCGCGACAGATCCGGTATGGCATCGACGATCGCCAGCGCCGCCCGCGCCGCGCGCTCCAGATCGTTTCCATGCGAACGCGGCGCGCCGAACACGCCCATCACGCAGTCGCCCACATGCTTGTCGATGTATCCGCCGTGCCGCGTCACGATGTCGTCGAGCTGCCCGAAGTAACCATCGAGTACGGCAACCAGTTCCTCGGGATCGAGTTGCCGGCTCAGGTCCGTGAATCCGCACAGGTCCGCGAACAGCACGGTGACCTGTCTGCGCTCATCGGTCGGCGTGGCGACGGCGCGTGCTGCCGGCTTGCCGGTCCACGCCTGCGGTGCAGACGGCGCAGGCAACGCATCGGCGCAGGGAGCCATCCGCGCGATCGCCGCGAGCATCCGCTTGCGATGCCCCAGCGAGCCCACGCCGAGTTCCTTCAGATCCGCGTCGGTCAGCTCACGCAGCATGGCCGCGTCGATGTCGTTGTCGGCAAATGCCTGCGCGTATCGTTCGAGTCCTAACGCGCGCAGCCACAGTTCGATATCCATCGTCATCGCCGGAATCGGTTGTGCGTTGAGCGCTTAACAAATACGACGACGCCCGTTCTTATGAGTGTAGGTGTTGCGCGCCGCCAGATGTCCGCCGCCGCGCAGGTGCAGGCAGTTTGACAGGCGCGGAAATCGCGGTGGATACTGGGTCGCGCGGTGGCCCGCCCGGATCGGGCGCCGCGTTCCGGGAGAGCGCCTTGAAGCCAGGTGCCACAGATTCCGCGGCCGAGTCTGCACTCAAAAGCGCCGCTTCGCCGCGCGTCGCCGGCCTGCTCGGCGACCTGACGGGCGGCGCCGTCTCGTCGCTGATGATGCTCTGCTACGCGATGAGTCTCGGCACGCTGATCTTCAGCGCGGACCTCGCGCACTACGCCGAACTCGGCGTGCCTACCGCGCTCGTCAGTTGCATTGTCACGGCCCTCGTGATCGCGCTGACCAGTTCGATGCGCGTGAATATCGCCGGGCCGGACAGCAACGCCACGGCCTTTCTCGCGGGCGTCGCGGCGGGCGTGGCGAGCAGCGTGCGCGCCGACGGCGGCTCGCCGCAAACCATTCTTCTGACGGTACTGCTCTCGATTGCGTTGTGTTCCGTCGTGACGGGCATCGTGCTGTTTGCGATCGGCTCGTCCAAACGCAGCCGCTCGCTGCAGTTTCTGCCCTATCCCGTCGTCGGCGGATTTCTCGCGGGCACCGGCTATCTGCTGCTGGCGGGTGCGTTCCGGGTGGCAACGGGCGAGTCGCCGGTGTGGGGCAACCTCGGCTTGCTCACGCATCTGCATTGGCTGGCATGGACGCCCGCGCTCTTCATCGGCGTGCTGACGACCGTTCTCACGCGCGAGCGGCACCACATTGCGGCACTGCCCCTCGTGCTCGTGTGCGGGATCGGCGTGTTCTATCTGCTACTGCCTCTGTCCGGTCTGACGATCGACGATGCGCGCAACATGGGCTTGCTGCTGCCGCATGTGAAGCTGCATTTCTTTCCCGATCTGCATGTGCCTGTGCCGCCGGGCAGCAGCGCGATCGACTGGTCCGCGATTGGCGCGCATTTGCCGGAAACGCTTGTCGTGACGTCCGCGTCGGCGATCACGATCCTGATGAACGCCACGGCCATCGGCGCGGCGACGGGCGAAGACATCGACCTGAACCGCGAAATGCGCGCCGCCGGTCTCGCCAACATCGCGAGCGGATTGCTGGGCGGCATGGTCGGCTATCAGTCGTACAACCGCTCGATGCTGAACGCGCGCGCCGGCGCGACGAGCCGGATGGCGGGCCTGTTCGCCGCATTGGCGTGTCTCGTCGCGCTGGCGGCATCGCCCGATCTGGTGGCGCTTTTTCCCGTGCCCGTGCTGGTCGGCCTGCAGCTTTTCATGGGGCTGCGGCTATTGCTGCAATGGCTGGTCGGTGCGTATGCGCGGCTCAACTGGTACGAGTATCTGCTCGTGCCCGGCATTTTCGCCGTGGTCGTGTTCTATGGCGTCGTCGCGGGTGTGGTTGCAGGGGTGATCGCCGCATGCGTGATGTTCGCGCTCCTGTATGGGCGCGTCAGTTGCGTGCGTATGGAGTTCGATGCGACCACGCGCACGTCGACGGTCGAACGCAGCTTCGAAGATGCCGCGCGTTTGCGCGAACTTGGCACGCAGCTATTCGGCGTCTGCCTGCAGGGCTTTCTGTTTTTCGGCACCGCGAATTCGATCCTGCAACGCGTGCGGGAACGGCTGCGCGCCACGGGCGCCGCGCCCGTACGCTATGTCGTGCTCGACTTCGCGTCGACCAACGGCATGGATGCGTCGGTATCGGTCGCGTTTGTGAAGCTGCGGCAACTGTGCGCGTCGGCGGGCGCCGATCTCGTGCTCACCGCGCTGCCCGTGCGCTCGCGCAGTCTGCTCGAGAGGACGGGCACGCTGAACTTGCGCATCCACGAATTCGGCACGCTCGACGCAGGTCTCGAATGGATCGAGGATCGGCTGCTCGAAGCCGATGGCCACGCTCATCGCTCGGACGAACCGGATTTCCGCGCGACGCTCTCGCCGCATTTCACGCCGTTCGCGCTGGAGAGATTGTGCGCGTGCCTCGACGTGCGCGATCTCGATGCGGGGCAGCCGTTGTTCTCGCGCGGCGAGCCGGGCGACGCGATCTATATCGTCGAGCGGGGACGCGTCGCGGTTTCACTGCCGCTGCCCGACGGCCGGCTCGTACGGCTGCGGTCGTTCGGCCCCGGCACGGTGGTCGGTGAAATGGCCGTCTACACGCAAACCACTCGCAGCGCCGATGTGATCGCCGAGGCGCCGACGCGGGTTCATCGTTTGTCGGTGCCGACGCTGCTCGCACTCGAACGCGACGATCCCGTGACCGCGCAGCAGTTTCACCGCTTTCTGATCAAGACCATCGCGTCGCGGCTTCTTGTCGCCGACGAGGCGCTGCGCGCCGCTTATTGATCGCGCCGTTCTGACGGTGTTTGCGCCCGGCTTCGCACTTGTTCCCACAGATCGAATCGAGTCTAATTGCTAACCAGAACGATTGGGTTGGCGCACAGGCAATCCCGTCGTAACTCATGGGAATGAATCACGGGAGACTCCGGGAGCCTGATTGAATGGACGCGTTCTCCGATCTGAACCTCTTCGCGCTGGTCGCGCGGCATCGCAATCTGGCGGCGGCCGCGCGTGAACTCGGCGTGACGCCGCCTGCCGTCAGCAAGCGGCTCGCGCAACTGGAACGGCGCCTCGGCGTGCGGCTGATGAACCGCACGACAAGACGGCTGAGTCTCACGCCCGAAGGCGAGCTGTATCTGTCGAACGGATCACGCATTCTCGACGAGCTGTCCGAACTCGAACAACTCGTCACGAGCGGCCGCGGCGAGCCGACGGGTCTTTTGCGCGTGAACGCATCGTTCGGATTCGGGCGCGCGCGCATTGCACCGGCGATATCGGAATTCGTCGCGCGGTATCCGGCCATGAAGATCCAGCTGCATCTCACGGACCGCCCGGTCGGCCTGAAGGACGAAGGCTTCGATCTGTGCATCCGCTTCGGCGAGGTGCCCGATGCGCGCGTGAATGCGCGTCTGCTGCTGAAAAACCGGCGGATCGTGTGTGCCGCGCCCGACTATCTGGAGCGGCACGGACGGCCATCCGTGCCGCACGATCTCGCGCATCACGCGTGCATCGTGCTGCGTGAAAACGAATCGGCCTATGGCACATGGCATTTCTCGCGCGGCAAACGCACGGAGACCGTCAAGGTGGACGGCGCGCTCTCGAGCAATGACGGCGGCGTCGTGCTGCAATGGGCGCTCGAAGGACGCGGCATTGTCGTGCGCTCCCAGTGGGAGATCGCCGGTCATCTCGCGCGCGGCGCGCTCGTGTCTTTGCTCGACGACTGGAGCTTGCCGGACGCAAACATTCACGCGATCTATCTGGAACGCAACCAGCTTTCCGCGAAACTCAGGACGTTCATGGACTTCCTCGGCGAATGGTTGCGAGCATCGGACAAGCAGCAAGACAAGCCGCAAGTCCGACGCACCTGATCCAGAACGCGGGCATGGCAACACGCCGTGTTCGGGCATCGCCGGACCCATCACATACCTTGGTATAACCCGCCACAACCAGTGCATGACGTCTCTACCCGTATGTGCAATAGCGACGGCAGACGGGCAGACCTATGCTGGATTCAACGGTGCAACTGGCGCGTTTCGCCTCCAGGCTCACCGCGCCACGGTACCCGGGAGACTCTCATGTCCGCCTCGCTCCATCACTGGATTTTTGTCGGCGCAAACGCCTACCTCGAATACACGTACGTGCCGTGGCTGGACCGGAACGTGTATCGGCGCACGGTGGACCTGAACCAGATTTGCCTGCTCTAGTTCATGAGCGGCGCAGGCAGCGCGCAGCGGATATCGTGAAGCTGCGTTCGCGTCGCACGCGCGCGGCCCGCGCGCAGACTCAATGATTCTCTTCAGTTTCCGCCCGACCGCGCTGCCGGATCGGCCCCGCGCCCGTCGCGTCGACGTTGCGTGCTCCTGTCCGGCACCTCACGATGCGCGCACGACGAGATAAGCAAGATGTCGAGGCGCGCCCTTTGCGCCCTGACCGTTGACCCGCGCCGGCACCTTGAAACGCACGCTCAGCGTCTGATCGCTCCACTTCAGCACCGCATCGGATGCAGGCGACACGGTACCCGACAGCGCGTCGATGAACTGCACGCTCGCGCGTCCCGATGAAGGCGCAGCGACGCCGTCGATATCGACCGTTCGCCAGCCGGGCGGCGCGCTCACCTGCATCACAATCGACTTGTCCGAGTACAACGCGCTGCCCGTCACATCGTCGCCCAACTGCAGTTTCTGCGGAAGACGCGACAGCACGCCGCCGACGGTCTGGTTCAGCACGATCAGACTTCGGCCCGACGCGTTGTACGTTCGCTCGGGCGGTCCCCGATGCGTCAATCTGAATGGCTCGACGCCATCCCAGTGATAGACCATCGATACATACTTGTTCGGATCATCCCAGTTGCGATCGAGCGCCCACACGGCGAACTGGAAGAAATAGCTCGGCAGATAATGATTGTCGATCATGAAGCGGTCGCCGATCTCCGTCTGCCACAGACCGCGCGCTGGGCCGTTCTTCACGTAGCGATCGTAGAGATAGTCGAAGTCCTTGACCCAAAGATAGTGCGTGTCCAGATAGTCCACGCAGTCGAGCATCCGCTGGTTGTATTTCGGGCTGCGATACTCGAGCCATTCGCTGAAGGTCTGGAGTCCGCCCTGATCCGGCCAGCCGCCATAGACCACATAGGCGTCATGGCTGCGAATGATCCGCGCCGCCGGAATGTGGATCTTCTCCACGTAGTCCTGCATCGCCCGTTCGTACGGCGCGTGGTCCGGGTCGGCGATATCGGGGCGCGTCGCGCCGTGCCAGAAGGTGGCCTGCGGCGAGCCGCCCGACAGCTTCCCCGCCGCCTCGTTCCATATCTGAAAGTAGCGCACGTTGTAGGGCGGCGCGCGATATTTCGTCACGACAGCATCGACGTAACGCTCCCATGCATGGACATCGACGGGCGCCGATTTGCTGTCGCCCGGCACGCTCGCATTCCATACGGGCGTGTAGCCGAGAAACAGCAACGAGTGAATGCCGTTGCGGTTGTTGTGCAAGATGATGGGGGGCAAATCGACATCGCTGGCATTGCCCGTCTTGTCGACACGCACGGCATCTGATGCTCCATGCGGCTGCCCAGGCCCCACCGCGCCTCGCGCCCAGGTGATGCCCATCCTCTTCCACATCGCCGTGTCGCTGTCGGAACCGGCCCAGCCGTTCGCACCGATCATGTTGGTCATGCGCGGCCCCGCTTGTGTCGACGAAGCGGCTTGCGCCAAAGGCGATGCGAGCGACGACCACAGCGGTCCTAACGATGTCCAACCTAGCAAGGCCAGGTTTCGAAGCGTGCGTCGTTTCGCATGATTGGTCCTTTCGCGCATAAGCGGTTTACTCTCCGGGCGGGACAAGCGGTTGACGGGAACGGCCATAACGCATCCGAGGATAGCCCGGCCCCAATTGAACCGATTTACGGGCGTCACAAAATGCGGTGTTAATGGCGTAAATCGCTGAATCGTCCTGTTTATTCGACCGATAAAAAATGAAAGACTGGTCTCGAAATGAAACGGATGTAACAGAGTTATACGAAATAAGCGAAATAACGTTACATGCGCGTTACGTCCTTGTTTATTCTGATTTTTCGGAAATTGCCAGCCTGATTCCCGCAACGCGTTGGTGGGCGGCCATTTGAGCCGGATTGGCGCGGTCTTTTCCGCCAGATGGCTGGCCGCTGAAAACGAAAAGATTGCCGGGGTCGAAGCGCGAAATATTCATTCAGAAATGCCGATCGAGTAATAATTTCACGCACCCCGCCAATTACGCCACTTCTCTAGCCATATACCGACAGCCCTGGCCGATCTTTACGCTCTGCGCTACTCTCTTTCGCGAGCAGGATGATTACTTGGTTAGGATCGCTGATGATGAACTCATGCATTCAATCGGTCGCGTCAATCGTCCACGAATCGAAAGAGAACACCAGGTTTCGAAAACACGTTGGTCTCGTTATCTCGCAGGAATGCTCGATGGCAACGGTGGGCGTCGTCGCAGACGCGTTTCGGCTCGCCAATGAATGGGTGCAGGAAGAAAACGAGTCCACGTGTTATGAGCTGTCGCTGCTGTCGTCGAGTGGAGGAACGGTCGAGGTTTCGTTCAACCTGTCGATCGGCACGAAAAAGCTGGACCACTTCGGCCTCGCCGATTTTCATGCGCTCTTTGTCGCGTGTCCGGATGACCGGCAACGCGGCGCGTATCGTGCGTTCGTGTCCTGGCTCTCGCGCCAGCGCAGCCTGACCTCGATCACGTTGACGGAGACGCCCGCGTTGACGGTCGCGTCGTCATGGCCGCCCATTCCCGTGCTGGTGTTCGAAGAGCGTCTCGACGGACGGGAAGCGAGCCGCGCGGCGCCCATCGACATGGTGCTCGCGCTGATCGAACGCGACCTCGGGCACGAAGCGGCCCGCAGAGTGACGCGCACGCTGAGCCCGCCGGTGATCGAGCACGCGCGTGCCGAAGTGGGCGATCTCGGGCTCACGACCAAACAGAAGGTGTGTGAATCGGCGCGCTGGATCAGGGACAACTACAGCGGGCCGATCTCCGTGGCGCACGCCGCCGAATACGCGGCAATGAGCAAGCGCAATTACCAGCGCCGCTTCAAGGCCGAGTTCGGCATCACGCCGCTCGAATATCTGCTCAGAACGCGCTTCGCCGCTGTGTGTGCGATGCTGGAGGACACCGAATTGCCGATCGACAAGATCGCGCGATGGTGCGGGATGGGAGACGGCAACCGGCTGGGGCGCATTTTCAAGGAGCGATACGGCGTCTCGCCGACGCAGTATCGCGCGCGCAAGCACATCGCCAACGGGGAAGCGGCGGCTGCCGCAGAGCGAAGGGAGCGCGGCGCGTCGATGAGCGAGTCGCGGGCCGACGCCGCCGCAATGCGCGGCGGCTCGTGACCGGGCGGCACAACAAAACGGCCTTCCCTGCCGAAGCAACGGAAGGCCGCGTCGATGACGACACTACACTACGTCACGCCCCGAATCGCCTAGCGATCAGGTGTCCGGATTGCCCGACGTAAAGCCCGCGAAGGCGCCATACGGCGGATTCAGTTGCACGCCGTTAGTCATAATGCCGAACGTGTTGTTGCCGCTATCGAGCACGTAGTACATGACCGCCTGGATGTTGTGCGTCTTGCGCGCCTGATAGAACGAAGCCAGTTGCGACGTGATGTAGCTCGCGCGATAGGTCTGCGACTGCTCGGGGCCCGTGTTCCATTCGGTGATGAAGAACGGTACGCCGTAACGCGCCTTGCAATACGTCGGCAGGTCGATGCCGGGGCCGGCGCCGTCCGTGCCGATGTTGAAGATGTTGCCGTACACCTCGTAGTTGTGCCACGTCGTGATGTCCCAGCGCACCTTCGGATGACCGCCGCTGCCATCGGGCTGCATGCCGTCCCACAAGGCGTCCGATGCGCCGACGTCCGCCACGCAGAAGTTGATGCCGCACTTCGCGGAAGGCTGCACCGACTTGACGCCGTCGATCATGCCGCGCATCGCGCCGCGCATCACCGGCCAGTTCGCATTGTTGAAGTCGAGCGCCTTCGTGCCTGCATTGGTCGAATCGATGATGATCGCGTTGTCGCGCGTCAGTTCGTTGCCGCATTCATAGAGCGACACGCCATAGGGCCTGAGCGCGCTGGCCACCGTCGAGGCCGTCGAATACGCTGCGCTGTAGGCAGCCGACTCGCCCGCGAGCAGTTTGCCGCTGCTGTCGTAGAGCCCCTGGTTGATGAGCACGAGCAGCGTCATGCCCGCCGACTGGAACGCCGCCGCCAGCTTGACCACGGCATTGATCTGGTTCGGGTCCGCCGTGCAGCCGACGCGGTAGCTCGAACATCCCAGTCCCTTCAGAATCGCAATGATCTGCGCGGGCGAATAGGTGTAGTCGAAGTGGCCGTTCATGCCGAAGAAGCTGCCCGCCGTCGATGCCACGGCAATGCGCGGATCGGAACAGGCCAGCCATTGCGCGGCGACTTCGGCGTTCGCGTAGAACTGCCCGCTCGTATTGCGGCAATAGATCTTGCCGCCGTACCATAGCACGAGATTCACGGCGTAATTGTTGCCCACGACGACGCCGTTCTTGTAGATGACACCGTTGACGAGCGTCCACACCGCGCCCGTTTTGTCGATGATGTTCGAAGCCGACGGAATGGTCGTGCCGTCCGGCGAGGTCGTGCCGTTGCGCGGGTCGCTGCACGACTGCCACGCCGTGCCCGTCCATTGATACCACTGGTTGCTGGTGTTCTCGACGTAGATGTTGCCGTTGAAGCACATGGCGAGAATCACGCCGTAGTTGTTCCCCGCCTTCACGCCGTTGCGGTACACAGAGCCGCCCGACAGCGTCCAGGTCGCGCCCGACCCGTCGACCAGCGAACTCGCCGGCGGCATCGCTGTGCCGTTGGTCGAAGCGGCCTTCGCCAGTGCCGTTGCGTTCAGCGCTGCGGCGCCCGGCGTGCTGCTGCCGCCTTCCGATCCACCCCCGCCGCAGGCGCTCAGTACAACACTCCCGCCTAGCGCCGTCAGGGCGCCAATGAATTGACGTCGTTTTAACATGCGAATTCTTCCACCACCGGGAAAATCCCGAAAAAAGTTTAAAAAATGTGGTTTTGGTTTTTCGAACGAACAGAGGCGAATTACACCGACCAACACTCTTGATTCGCACTGCTTATCGACGAATAATCTTTTTCGCCCTGCAGCTATTCACTGAAAATATTGTCCAAACCGTTAATGTGCCGCTTGATTGAATTTCAATTTCAACAGACGTGCAGAGGCCAGCAGTACGGGCGAGCCAAATCGCACGTCACAGAGAATCAATCAACAGTGGAAACAACTGAACCCCGTGCCGATACTGATGGCACGTCTTCCGGCAGGCGCGGTGCAAACGTTTTCCCGAGCAGATCCGCCTGTTTCCGGATCATTCGGCAATTAATTCCCGTTCCTCGCCGCGACATGGGTAAATCCTACGCGGAACCGACGCGCGTTCATAGACTTAATAGCTTTTTTTCGCCAAAAAGTAGAAATCTTTCTGATATTTCAGAGAGGTGGCAAAAATTCTGCTTTCATGTGATGATCAGAGGATTAGCTGCCCCGTATATATTTTCTTCTGACCCTGGCGATGCAAGGTCATAATTTCCGGTCAATAAGTAAGTGGCAGTAAAAGTCGCCGGCCGGAATCGGTAAAAATGAATTCAGGTCGAATTTCATTTACCGAATGACGTGTTCGAAAAGGATCAGACGTCACTCCGCAATTCGCGACGAAGCCTCATCATTTGACGCCGCACTCCACAGAATCGGCCAGAAATGCCGGATGCGCCCGCGCACTTGGCGCGTTTCAGTCCGACGCCGGGCGCGAGACATTTTAATTGCGTGCTAAGCTGATTTTTTAGAAGTAATCGGCGCGCGCGTGAATGCTCCATTTAACCGTCGCGAATATCAAAATGCGGACGGTTTGAAACAGGTCAATGCGCCATGGCCTTGGTCGTGAAGACGTCTGGCTCAATGGAGATATACCGATGGCTCATATTCCCGAAAAATCGACAGGCGCAAAGCGGGTAAAAAAACCGCGCTTATTGATGTGTCCATTTACCAATCCGACCAACCGCTATATAGAAATACAGAAAGATCTGTACCGGTCGATCGGATATGACGTGCAGCCGCTGTCGATCAAAGGCTTACTCAAAGGCGGATTCGTCCATTTATTCGATCCGGATAACGTTCTCGTTTTTCACTGGCTCGAATATCGGCCGTTCAAACGGGCGAAAGGCACGGCGCGCTTGAGCCCGGTCGGCTCGGCGCTGTTCGCGCTCTATTGCTCGTTGATGATGATCGGCCGCGCGAAGGTCGTGTACTTCGTGCACGATCATAATGTCCACGACACGGAGGGGTTCAACCGGCGCCTGTCGGCGCGTGTTATGGCGCTGGTGCGCCGGCTGGCGGACTGCCGCATCGTTCATGCACCCGATTTCCAGACCGAATACGGCGCGCAATATCTGCCGCATCCGCTCTATTGGGATTCGCCCGGCCAGCCCGCGACCAAGCCCAGGCCCGAGCGCGCGCAGCCGCTTTATTCCATGCTCGGCGTGATACGCCCATACAAGCAGATCGACGCGGTGCTCGATGTGTGGCCGGACGATAGCAAGCTGACCATCGCGGGCCATGCGACTGACGCGTACCTCGCCACGCTCAACGGCATTATCGAAAAGCGCGCGCTGGGCCATACGGTGCGCGTCGACGCGAAGTTCCTGTCCGATGCCGAGTTCGCGCAGCGCATCGCCGACACCGACGTGCTGATCCTTCCCCACGCCGCCGACTCGATGCTCGTTAGCGGTGCGTTCTTCGAGGCCATCGGACGCGTGCCGCTACTGATCGCGCGCTCGACGCCATTCATGACGTGGGCGGCCAGGAAGTTCGACAATGTCGTGCTGTTTGTCGACGTCAGCGAGTTGCCGGAAATCGTTCGTTCGATCAACGCGTCGTGGCCCGCGGTCGCCA
>NZ_JACFYJ010000110.1:0-22441 GCF_037126505.1 Paraburkholderia bengalensis | reverse complement strand
GAAAAGTAGGTGCCGCCCCGCACAGGGCAACGCCCGCGCCGCGTAGGCGCGCGCGGATGCCCGCGCAAAGGGCAATCACACCCCGGCAACGCCCGTGCGGCGAAGGCGCTATCGCGGAGGCCAGCGCAAAGGGCAAACACACACCGGCAACGCCCGCGCCGCGTAGGCGCCAACGCAAAAACAAGGCGATCCGCAAAGCGGCTGCCCGCGCAAGGGCAAAGCAAACCACGACTGCGTCGCAGACAAACCAAACCCACACCCAAACCCAAACCATGGTCTACCCGCGTTGTCCGACACGCGACCCCTGCACTATCCTGTGCGCACGCGCATTCGCGCTCACCCCGCTGCCTGAAGGGATCGCCGCCGATGACCACCTACCGCGACTTCCACCGCCGTTCGATCGAAGCCCCCGAAGACTTCTGGCGCGACGAGGCACGGCGCATCCATTGGGAAACGCCGTTCGACACCGTGCTCGACCGCTCCAACCCGCCGTTCGCGCGCTGGTTCGTCGGCGGGCGCACGAACCTGTGCCATAACGCCGTCGACCGGCATCTCGCGCAACGGGCGCAGCAAAACGCGCTCGTCTACGTGTCGACGGAAACGGGCATCGAGCGGCGCTACACGTACGCCGAACTGCACGCCGAGGTGAACCGCATGGCGGCCGTCATGCGCTCGCTCGGCGTCAGGCGCAGCGACCGCGTGCTGATCTATCTCCCGATGATTCCCGAAGCCGTGTTCGCGATGCTCGCGTGCGCGCGCCTGGGCGCGATTCACTCGGTGGTGTTCGGCGGCTTCGCGGCGCCCAATCTCGCCGCACGTATCGACGACGCCAAACCCGCGCTGATCGTCACGGCGGATGCCGGCGCGCGCGCCGGCAAGGTCATCGACTACACGCCGCTCGTCGACGAAGCCCTGTCGCGCGCGGCGCACAAGACGCCGAAGGTATTGCTGATCGACCGGCAACTGGCGCCCGAAAAGCTGAACGCGCCGTATCTCGTCGCCTACGAGCCGCTGCGCGAGCAGTTTTTCGACGCGCACGTGCAATGCGAATGGCTCGAATCGACGGAGCCGTCGTATGTGCTGTACACGTCGGGCACGACGGGCAAGCCGAAAGGTGTGCAGCGCGACGTCGGCGGTTATGCCGTCGCGCTGGCGGCATCGATGGAATACATCTTCGAAGGCAAGCCGGGCGACACGATGTTCACAGCCTCCGACGTCGGCTGGGTGGTCGGCCACAGCTACATCGTCTATGCGCCGCTAATCGCGGGCCTCACCACCGTCATGTACGAAGGCACGCCGATCCGCCCGGACGGCGGCATCTGGTGGCGGCTCGTCGAGCAGCACAAGATCAACCTGATGTTCACCGCGCCCACAGCGATCCGCGTGCTGAAGAAGCAGGATCCCGCGCTGCTGAAACAGGCCGATCTGTCGAGCCTGCGCACGCTATTTCTCGCAGGCGAGCCACTCGACGAACCGACTGCCGCGTGGATCGGTGGCTCGCTCGGCAAGCCCGTGGTCGACAACTTCTGGCAGACGGAAACCGGCTGGCCGATTCTCGCGATCCAGCGCGGCGTCGAAGCGCTGCCGCAAAAGCTAGGCTCGCCGGGCGTGCCCTGCTACGGCTATGACCTGACGCTGCGCAACGAGCACACGGGCGAGCCGTGCGCGCCCGGCGAGAAAGGCGTGATCACGCTCGGCTATCCGCTGCCGCCCGGCTGCATGTCGACGGTCTGGGGCGACGACGCGCGCTTCGTCAAGACCTATTGGGAAAGCGTGCCGGACCAGCAGGTGTATTCGACCTTCGACTGGGGCATTCAGGACGAGGACGGCTACGTGACGATCCTCGGCCGCACCGACGACGTGATCAACGTCGCGGGCCACCGGCTCGGCACGCGCGAGATCGAGGAAGCGCTATCGGGCCACAAGGCGGTCGCGGAAGTGGCCGTGGTCGGCGTGACGCATCAGGTGAAGGGACAGGCGGCGATTGCGTTCGTCGTCGCGCGCGATGCGGGCGCGTTCGAGACCGACGAAGCCCGCGCGAAGCTCTCCGCCGAACTGTGCGCGACGGTCGACCGGCAGCTGGGCGCCATCGCGCGGCCCGCGCAGGTCGTGCTGGTGTCGATGCTGCCGAAGACGCGCTCCGGCAAGCTGCTGCGCCGCGCGATCGCGGCGCTGGCGGAAGGACGTGATCCGGGCGATCTGCCGACGATCGAAGATCCGTCGGCGTTGCAGCAGATTCGCGAGGCCGTCGCGGACCTTGCGGGGAAAACGCGCGGCGCTTGAGCCGCTGCGCGGCGCTTAGCCTCGCGCCGCCAGAAACCGCCTCAGAATCCCGCTCGAATACGTACCCGCGATCTCCGTCAGAAATGTGACGAACGACGCGGGCGCGTGCGCATCGGCTGTATCTGAAATGGTGCGCACGAGCGCGCACGGCACGTCGTACTCGTAGCAGACCTGCGCGATGGCCGCGCCCTCCATCTCTACGGCGAGCGCGTCGGGCAACGCGGCACGCAACCGATCGACGGTGTCGCGCTCGCGACGAACTGGTCGCCGCTGATGATCAGACCGCGATGCACGACGGGCCGCGCCTCGGTCAGAAAACGCTGCGACAGCGCCGCGCCCTCTTCATCGACGAAACGCTCGCAGGCACTGGCCAACGCGGTCGTCAACGGCGCGTCGGCGGCAAAGCGCGACATGCCGAGCAGCGGCACTTCAAAGCGCGGAAAGAGCGGCGACGCGTCCAGGTCGTGCTGCATCAGCGACTCGGCCACGACGATATCGCCGATCCGCACCGAAGGACCGACGCCCCCCGCCACACCCGTGAACACGACGGCTTCGACATCGAACTCATGGATCAGCGCGCTCACCGTCGCCGCCGCCGCGACCTTGCCGATGCGCGCGAGCGTCACCACGCACGGCGCGCCATGCACCGTGCCCAGGTGGTAATCGCGCTTGCCGTGTGTGATCGTCGCCACGTCGCCTTCGGCGCGCATCGCGGCGAGAAGATCGCCGAGTTCTTCGGGCAGCGCCGCCATGATGCCGAGCGGACGGCGAGGAATGGCTGCTTCCGAAATGGCTTCCGAAGTTGCTTCAGACTGTAATGCGCTCATTCGACCGCCTGTAATTTTGCGACGGCCAGCGCGAGCCACTTCTCACCGTGCCGCTTGAACTTGACCTGCGCCTTCGCATCGGCGCCGCCGCCTTCGAGCGCCGTGATCGTGCCTTCGCCGAATTTCGTGTGGAACACCTGCTGGCCGACGCGGAAGCCCGTGTCCGCGGCGCGCTGCTCGTTGGCGAACGCGGGCAGCGGCGCGTTGGTCGTCGCGTAGCTCTCGCGGCTGCCGCCGCCGTAGCCCTGCTGACGGTCAGGGCGCGAAAACCAGTCGCGTCCCCAGCCTGCATTGTCCGAGCGGCCGCCCCAGCGCGCGCCCGCTTCCACTTTCGGCGTGAGCCACTTGAGCGTCTCTTGCGGCAGTTCGTCGAAGAAACGCGAGCGGATGTTGTAGCGCGTCTGGCCATGCAGCATCCGGCTCTGCGCGAACGACAGATAGAGCCGCTCCTTCGCACGCGTGATCGCGACGTACATCAGGCGGCGCTCCTCTTCGAGGCCGTCGGCTTCCATCGCGCTGTTCTCGTGCGGAAAGAGCCCTTCTTCGAGACCCGTGATGAACACGGCCGTGAATTCGAGGCCCTTCGCGGCGTGCACCGTCATCAGTTGCACGGCTTCCTGGCCCGCTTGCGCCTGGTTGTCGCCCGCTTCGAGCGACGCATGTGACAGAAAGCCCGCGAGCGGCGTCATGGTGTCGGGGTTTTGCGCGGGATCGGCGGGATTAGCGGGTTCGAGCACGTCGACGCCAGGGTCGTCGGTGGAGACGACCAGTTCGGGCGCGGCCGTCGCGCCCGGACGCAGCGGAATCGAACGCGCGGGCGTGTCGAGACCGTAGCCTTCTTCGCTGACGAACGCGGTGGCCGCATTCACCAGTTCCTGCAAGTTTTCGAGCCGCTCCTGCCCTTCGCGTTCGTTCTGATAGAACTCGGACAGGCCGCTTGCGCGCACCACGTATTCGACCGTTTCGGGCAGACTCATCTGCGCCGTTTCGGCGCGCATCTTCGCGATCAGGTTCGCGAACGTGCCGAGGCTCGTGCCCGCCTTGCCCGTCACATAGGGAATCGCCGCCGCCATCGAGCAGTTGTACAGACGCGCCGCGTCCGCCAGTTGTTCGATCGAGCGCGCGCCGATGCCGCGCGTCGGGAAATTGACGACGCGCGCGAACGCGGTGTCGTCGTTCGGATTGTCGATCAGGCGCAGGTACGCGAGCGCGTGCTTCACTTCCTGACGCTCGAAAAAGCGCAGGCCGCCATACACGCGATACGGAATGCCCACGTTGACGAGCGTATGTTCGATCGTGCGCGACTGCGCGTTGCTCCGGTACAGCACGGCGATTTCACTGCGCGAAGCGCCCGTTGCGATCAGCGCGCGAATTTCTTCGACGATCCAGCCCGCTTCCTGCGAATCCGTCGCAGCTTCGTAGACGCGTACCGGCTCGCCGTGGCCCGCGTCGGTGCGCAGATTCTTGCCCAGGCGCCGCGCGTTGTGCGAAATCAGATGGTTCGCGGCATCGAGAATATGGCCGTGCGAGCGGTAGTTCTGCTCGAGCTTGATCAGATGACGAACCTTGAATTCGTCTTCGAAGTCCCGCATGTTACCTACGTTCGCGCCGCGGAACGCATAGATGGACTGGTCGTCGTCGCCGACGGCGAAGATCGCGTTGTGCTCGCCCGCCAGCAGCTTCAGCCACGCGTATTGCAGCTTGTTCGTGTCCTGGAACTCGTCGACGAGAATGTGGCGGAAACGCGCCTGGTAATGCGCGCGCAGCGGCGGGTTGTACGACAGCAGTTCATAACAGCGCAGCAGCAGTTCGGGAAAATCGACCACGCCTTCGCGCTGGCACTGCTGGTCGTACGCGTCGTAGAGTTCGACGAACTTGCGGTTGAAGTTGTCCGACGCATCGACGTCCTTCGCGCGCAGCCCCTGCTCTTTCGCGTTGTTGATGAAGTACTGCAGGTTCTTCGCGGGATATTTCTCGTCGTCGATATTCAGGCCCTTCATCAGGCGCTTGATCGCCGACAGCTGATCGGACGTGTCGAGAATCTGGAACGTCTGCGGCAGGCCCGCGTCGCGGTAGTGCGCGCGCAGCATCCGGTTGCACAGGCCGTGGAAGGTGCCGATCCACATGCCGCGCGTGTCGATGGGCAAGAGCGCCGACAGGCGCGACATCATTTCGCGCGCGGCCTTGTTCGTGAACGTGACGCCGAGCACGGTCGGCGGCGACGCATAGCCCTGCTGGATCAGCCACGCGATGCGCGTGATCAGCACGCGCGTCTTGCCGCTGCCTGCGCCCGCCAGAATGAGCGCCGGTTCGTTCGGCAGCGTGACGGCGGCGTATTGTTCGGGGTTCAGGTTCGCGAGCAGTTCGGGCATGGATGACGGAGAGAAACAACGGTTGCGGCGGGTGACCCGTCATTATAAGACCGCGAGGCTTTCGACCTGAGACGCCGCGTCGGGACGCGGGCCGCGCCCACCCGCTCGCGCGCCCAGGACGGCTGCACGATGGACGCACGACGGCAAGCGCGGCCCCCTGCGCGCGCATCCCTTTATAATTCAAGGTTTCAGGCATCTTTCCACGCATTTTCCGGCAGATTTTGACGATGACGACAAGCGACAACACGCTGGCCAAGAGTTTCGAGCCGCAGATGATCGAGGCCCAATGGGGCCCCGAATGGGAAAAACGCGGCTACGCCGCTCCGACGATGGAGCCTGGCCGCAAGAATTTCTCGATCCAGTTGCCGCCGCCCAACGTCACGGGCACGCTGCACATGGGTCATGCGTTCAACCAGACCATCATGGATGGCCTCACGCGCTATCACCGCATGCTCGGCGAGAACACGCTGTGGGTGCCGGGCACGGACCACGCGGGCATCGCGACGCAGATCGTCGTCGAGCGTCAACTGGATGCGCAAGGCGTGTCGCGCCATGACCTCGGCCGCGAAAAATTCACCGAGCGCGTGTGGGAATGGAAGCAGAAGTCCGGCTCGACGATCACAAACCAGGTGCGGCGCCTCGGTGCGTCGATCGACTGGTCGCGCGAATACTTCACGATGGACGACAAGATGTCGGCCGCCGTGCGCGACGTGTTCGTGCGTCTGTATGAACAGGGCCTGATCTATCGCGGCAAGCGCCTCGTGAACTGGGACCCGGTGCTGCTCACGGCCGTGTCGGACCTCGAAGTGGTCAGCGAGGAAGAAAGCGGCAGCCTGTGGCACATCCAGTATCCGCTCGCCGACGGCTCGGGCGATCTGACGGTGGCGACCACGCGTCCGGAAACCATGCTCGGCGACGTCGCGCTGATGGTGCATCCCGAAGACGAGCGCTACGCGAAGCTGATCGGCCAGATGGTCAAGCTGCCGCTGACGGACCGCGAAATCCCCATCATCGCGGATGATTACGTGGACCGCGAATTCGGCACGGGCGTCGTGAAAGTCACGCCCGCGCACGACTTCAACGACTATCAGGTCGGCCAGCGCCACAAGCTGCCGCAAATCGAAATCCTCACGCTCGACGCGAAGATCAACGACAACGCGCCCGAAAAATATCGCGGCATGGACCGCTTCGACGCGCGCAAGCAGGTCGTGGCCGACCTCGAAGCGATCGGCGCGCTCGAATCCGTCAAGCCGCACAAGCTGATGGTGCCGCGCGGCGACCGCACGGGCGTCGTGATCGAGCCGATGCTGACGGACCAATGGTTCGTCGCGATGAGCAAGCCGGCGCCTGAAGGCACGTTCAATCCGGGCAAATCGATTGCCGAAACGGCGCTCGACGTCGTGCGCAACGGTCAGATCAGGTTCGTGCCGGAAAACTGGACGACCACGTACTACCAGTGGCTCGAAAACATCCAGGACTGGTGCATTTCGCGCCAGTTGTGGTGGGGCCATCAGATTCCCGCCTGGTACGGCGAGAGCGGCGAAATCTTCGTTGCGAAGACGGAAGAACAAGCCCGCGCGCAAGCCGAGGCAAAAGGCTACAAGGGCGCATTGAAGCGCGATGAAGACGTGCTCGACACGTGGTTCTCGTCGGCGCTCGTGCCGTTCTCGTCGCTCGGCTGGCCGAACGAAACGCCCGAACTGAAGGCGTTCCTGCCGTCGTCGGTGCTGGTGACGGGCTTCGACATCATCTTCTTCTGGGTCGCGCGCATGGTCATGATGACCACGCACTTCACGGGCAAGGTGCCGTTCGAGACCGTCTATGTGCACGGCCTCGTGCGCGACGCCGAAGGCCAGAAGATGTCGAAGAGCAAGGGCAACACGCTCGACCCGATCGATATCGTCGACGGCATCAGCCTCGACGAGCTCGTGAAGAAACGCACGACGGGCCTGATGAATCCGAAGCAGGCCGCCACCATCGAAAAGAAAACGCGCAAGGAATTCCCCGAAGGCATTCCCGCGTTCGGCACGGACGCGCTGCGCTTCACGATGGCGTCGATGGCGACGCTCGGCCGCAACGTGAACTTCGACCTCGCGCGCTGCGAGGGGTATCGCAACTTCTGCAACAAGCTGTGGAACGCGACGCGCTTCGTGCTGATGAACTGCGAAGGCCACGACTGCGGCTTCTCGAAGCCGGGCGCGTGCCAGCCGGGCGATTGCGGGCCGGGCGGCTACACGGACTTCTCGCAGGCCGATCGCTGGATCGTGTCGCTGCTTCAGCGCGTCGAGGCCGAAGTCGAAAAGGGCTTTGCCGACTATCGTTTCGACAATGTGGCGAACGCCCTATACAAGTTCGTGTGGGACGAATACTGTGACTGGTATCTCGAACTGGCGAAAGTGCAGATCCAGACGGGCACGCCGGAACAGCAGCGCGCCACGCGCCGCACGCTGTTGCGCGTGCTCGAAGCGGTGCTGCGTCTCGCGCATCCGGTGATTCCGTTCATTACGGAAGCGTTGTGGCAGAAGGTGGCGCCGCTCGCGGCGAAGTACCCGCAAGGCAAGGCCGAAGGCGAGGCGTCGATCATGACGCAGCCCTACCCGATCGCCGAGCCGGGCAAGATCGATGAAACGGCCGAGCAATGGGCCGCCGATCTGAAAGCCGTGATCGACGCATGCCGGAACCTGCGCGGCGAAATGAACCTGTCGCCGGCGACGAAGGTGCCGCTGCTCGTAACGGGCAATGCAGCGCGCCTCGCGTCGTTCGCGCCCTATGCGCAGGCGTTGGCGCGTTTGTCCGAGGTGCAGATCATCGCCGACGAGGCAACGCTGGATGCGCAGGCACATGGCGCGCCAATTGCTATCGTAGGAACGGACAAGCTCGTGCTGAAGGTGGAGATCGATGTCGCTGCCGAGCGCGAACGCCTGTCAAAAGAGATCGCGAGACTGAACGCAGAAGTTTCGAAATGTAACGCCAAGCTGCAGAACGAGAGTTTTGTTGCAAAAGCGCCGCCGGCGGTCGTTGAGCAGGAGCAGAAAAGGCTGGCAGAATACCAGACCACCATCGGCAAGCTGACCGCACAACTGTCGCGCTTGCCGGCCTGATCGATGCGCCATGCGCGCCGCCCAATCCGGTGACGGCGCGCATTCCAACCAGAGGACGCAGGGTACACACATGCTAAAAGTTACAAAGGCAGTCTTTCCAGTCGCAGGTCTCGGCACCCGCTTCCTCCCTGCCACCAAGGCCAGCCCGAAGGAGATGCTGCCCATCGTCGACAAGCCGTTGATCCAGTACGCGGTCGAGGAAGCGATGGCGGCGGGCATCACCGAAATGATCTTCGTCACGGGCCGCAGCAAGCGCGCGATCGAGGACCATTTCGACAAGTCGTACGAGATCGAGGCCGAACTCGAAGCGCGCGGCAAGGCGAAGCTGCTGGAACTGGTTCGCAGCATCAAGCCGAGCCACGTCGACTGCTTCTACGTGCGTCAGCCGGAAGCGCTGGGTCTGGGCCACGCGGTGCTGTGCGCGGAAAAACTGGTCGGCGACAACCCGTTCGCCGTGATCCTCGCGGACGACCTGCTGTACGGCAAGCCGCCCGTCATGCAGCAAATGATCGAAGTGTTCGATCACTATCACAGCTCGGTGATCGGCGTGGAAGAAATCCCGCCGTCGGAGACGAAGTCGTACGGCATCGTCGACGGCAAGGAGTGGGAAGACGCCATCATCAAGATGTCGGGCATCGTCGAGAAGCCGGCGCCGGAAGTGGCGCCCTCCAACCTCGGCGTGGTTGGGCGGTATGTGCTGAAGCCGCGCATTTTCGACCACATCCGCGCGCTGAAGCCGGGCGCGGGCGGCGAACTGCAACTGACTGACGCGATCCAGTCGCTGCTCGCCGACGAGCAGGTGCTCGCATACAAGTACCATGGCACGCGCTTCGACTGCGGCAGCAAGCTCGGCTATCTGAAGGCGACCGTCGAGTTCGCGCTGCGCCACCCGGAAGTGGCCGCGGACTTCGAAGAATATCTGCGTACGCGTTCGCCCGTTCTCGAAGGCTGACGGGTCCGGCCCGCTTCGAAAGCGAAAAACAGAAAGGCGCTGCGCCCCACAAGGGCGCAGCGCCTTTTTTCATGCCCTGTTGGCGCGAATCGCCGAAAAGCTCAGCGCCGCCGCATCAAGAAGACGAACACCTTGTCAGATGTCGTCGAGCTTTCGACGATCTCGTTGCCCGTTTGCCTGGAGAACGCCGCGAAATCGCGCTGCGAGCCGGGATCGGTGGCGAGCACCTTGAGAATCTGGCCGCTTTCCATGTCGGCCAGCGCCTTCTTGGCGCGCAGGATGGGCAGCGGACACTTCAGGCCGCGCGCATCGACTTCCTTGTGAATCTGGATTTCCATCGACGATGACTCTGGTAGGCAGCGTCCGCGCTCGATTCGCGGCGCCATGCACAAGGGTCAAATTCTAACGCAAGCCCTGTGAGCGCGCCCACGGCAGAAAGCCCTGGGCGCGCCGGATTACAGATCGACGGCCCGACCGCTTGCCAGCGACTCGCGCAGCGCATAGCCGATGCGCGTCGCCTCCATCGCGTCCGCGAGTGTCGCGCCGCTTTGCCTGCCTTCATTGACGGCGGCGACGAACGCCTGCGCTTCGCACAAAAACGCGTCCTCGAACCGGTCGAAGAACGTCGGCGTGCATTCGTTGCGGATGCCGCTCGCGTCGGCGATCTCGACGCGATTGCGGCGCGGATTGCGCCCGACATACAGCGCGCCCGCCGTGCCGATCACCTCGCTGCCCGTATCGTTGCCGTGCGCGAGCGTGCGCGACGCATAGAACATCGCGAGGCGCCCGCCTTCGAACTCGCAGATGGCTACGCCGTTGTCGACGTCGCCGAATTCCCGCAAGCCTTCGTGCAACGCGACGACGCCGCTCGCATACACGCGCTTCGCCTTCGGCATGCCGAGCAGCCAGCGCGCGACGTCGATGTCGTGCACGGTGCAATCGAGAAAGATGCCGCCCGAGGTCGGCGCGAAGCGCACGAAAAACCCTTCGGGATCGTTCTGGTCGCAGGTCTGCGAGCGCACCATGAACGGCCTGCCAATCGCACCCGCCTCGATCTTGTCGAATGCGTCGCGGTAGCTCGGATCGAAGCGGCGCATGAAGCCGATCGTCGCCTGCAGTTGCGGATGGCGCTGCGCCTCCGCGATCACGCGCTCGCACTCGGCGAGATCGAGCGACAACGGTTTTTCGCAGAACACATGCTTGCCCGCGCGCAACGCGTCGATGATCTGCTGCGCGTGCAGCGCCGACGGCGTCACGAGCCATACGGCATCCACCTCGCGATCGTCGAGCAGCGCGTGATAGTCGTCGTAAAGCCGCGGCGCGGGCAGCGCTTCGCGCGCCCACGCGCGCTCTTCATCGAGCGGGCTGCACGCGGCCACCAGCGCCGCGCCCGACACGCGATACGCCAGATTCTCCGCATGCCGCTTGCCGAGCCGTCCGAGCCCGACTACACCGATACGCAACGGCCGGGGGCCCATCACAGCGCCTCGTTCAGCTTGACCGCGCGCCCTTCGCGCCACGAACGCGTCGCGGCTTCGGCGAGTTCGAGCGCCTTCATGCCGTCGGCGACCGTCGTGCGAACGGGCGTGCCTTGCGTCACGGCTTCGAAGAAGTGCACGATTTCCAGCGCGTACGCCGCGCGATAGCGTTCGAGGAAGAAGTGCTCCGGCACGTCGCTGGAAACGGCCGTCTTCGAATACGCGGTGACTTCCGTCGGACGCACGTTGCCTGCCTGCAGCATGCCCGCGCTGCCGAGCAGCTCGAAGCGCTGGTCGTAACCGTATGCCGCGCGCCGAGACGTGTTGATCTGGCACAGGCGCCCGCGCCTGGTGCGGATGGTCACCGCCGTGCAATCGATATCGCCCGCGTCCGCAATCGCCGGATCGGTGAGACAGCTGCCCGTCGCGTGCAACGTGTCGGCTTCGTCATCGAGAATCCAGCGGAATATGTCGAAGTCGTGAATCAGCATGTCCTTGAAGATGCCGCCCGAGTGCTTGATGTACTCGACAGGCGGCGCGCCCGGATCGCGGCTCGTGACGACCAGCATTTCCGGCGTGCCGATTTCGCCTGCGTCGATGCGCGCCTTCAGCGCCGCAAAGGTCGGATCGAAGCGGCGCTGAAAACCGATCATGCAGACCACACCCGCCTTCGCGACGGCATCGGCGCACGCGCGCGCACGCTCCAGCGTCAGATCCACAGGTTTCTCGCAGAACACATGCTTTTTCTGCGCCGCCGATTGCAGGATCAGATCGGCGTGCGTGTCCGTGCTCGAACAGATCACGGTCGCGCCCACCGACGCGTCGCCCATCGCGCCGTCCACATCGGCCACCTGCGCGCCGTGCTGCGCCGCGAGTGCCGCGGCCGCGTCAGCGGTTCACGTCGACCACGTACTTGAGCCGCACGCCCGGCTGCCGCGCGAGATTGGACGCGTGAATCTTGCCGATGCGCCCGGCGCCGAACACCGCGACGTCGATCGTCTTGCCTGCCACTTCAGTCATCGTATCCTCCAGTGTCTGTCGACTCTTCTACGTTCAATTCGAGCTTGTACGCGAGCGCGATGAACAGCGCCTGGCACAGGCAGATCGTGCTGGTCAGCGAGCGGAACGCGAACGCGCTGCCCTCTTTCACATACAGCTGCGTGCTCGCGTAACGCGCGAGCGGCGACAGCTGGCTATCCGTAATGACGAGCGTCTTCGCCTGATGGTGATGCGCGACGCGCAGGCAGTGCTGCGTCTCCTTGCCGTACGGCGCGAAGCTGATCGCGATCACGACGTCGCCCTTTTTCACGCTGCGAATCTGCTCGCGATACATCCCGCCGAAACCCGACACCAGATGCACGCGCTTAGGCGTGTGCTGCAGCGCGTAGACGATGTAGCTCGCGACGGGAAACGAGCGCCGCACGCCAATCACGTAGATGTTCTCGGCCTGCTGCAGCATCTTCACGGCGGCGTCGAACTGCGCGTCGTCGAGCGAGCCTTCCAGTTCGTCGAGGCCGTCTCGGCACGCGGCGACGAACTCACGCGCCACCGTGCCGCCCGACAGCCGCCCCGGCTTCTCGTCGATCAGCCGGCGAATGCGCTGCTGATAGCTCTGCGACGACGCACCCTGAGTCGTGTACGCCTGGCGGAACACCGCTTGCAGATCCGAGAAACCCGAAAAGCCGAAGCGCTGCGCAAATCGCACGACAGCCGACGGATGGACGCCGCAACTCAGCGCAATGTCGCTGGTGCGATCGACCATCACGGTCGAACGATGCTGCTCGATATACGTCGCCACGCTCTTCAGCTGCCGCGGCAGCGATTCGTAGTTTTCCGCGATGCGTTGCATCAATTCTTCAACGCTCGGCAACTCTGCTGTGCTGTCTTCCGCCATGGTCCTGACCTCGTTGCTTTTTTGCAGCGCAAAACCGCGAACCCCCGCCCTGTAAGGCTCGGAGCGTGCGGCACGCGCCATCCCGACGTTGCCGAGTATAGGCATAACCGAAAGCAAATGGAATGTATTTTCCATTTTTATTCGTCATGAAATTTTCATTGCAACTCGCGGCGAGTTGGCCTAATCTTGGTCCTGAGCGATGACGCAACGGCAGCCGGCATCACCTCGCTACGCGTCATACGTTCACCTCAAAAACGAACAGACCGAGAAAGGTGGAGACAATGAGACTTTGCAAGGGCAAGGCTTCGTTCAAGGTTCTGGCCGCGGCGCTGACGCTCGCGGCAGGCATCGGCGGGATGACGGCGGCCTCGACGGCGCAGGCGGCGGACGCGAAATTCGTGCTGATCAGCCACGCGCCGGATTCCGACTCGTGGTGGAACACGATCAAGAACGCGATCAAGCAGGCCGACGAGGATTTCAACGTCGAAACCGACTACCGCAATCCGCCCAACGGCGATCTCGCCGACATGTCGCGCCTGATCGAGCAATCTGCGGCGCGCAACTACGACGGCGTGATCGTCACGATCGCCGACTTCGACGTGCTGAAGAGCTCGATCGGCAAGGTTACGGCCAAGAAAATCCCGCTCGTCACGATCAACTCCGGCACGGAAGAACAGAGCGCGCAGCTCGGCGCCATCATGCACATCGGCCAGCCCGAATACGTGGCGGGCAAGGCGGCGGGCGAAAAGGCGAAGGCAGCCGGCGTGAAATCGTTCCTGTGCGTGAACCACTTCGCGACCAACGTCGTGTCGTTCGAACGCTGCCGCGGCTTTGCCGATGCACTCGGCGTCAACTACAAGACGTCGACGATCGATTCAGGCCAGGACCCGACGGAAATCCAGTCGAAGGTCAGCGCGTATCTGCGTAACCATCCGAACACGGGCGCGATCCTCACGCTCGGACCGACGCCCGCATCGGCAACGCTGAAGGCCGTGCAGCAGATGGGTCTCGCGGGCAAGATCTACTTCGCCACGTTCGACTTCTCCGACGACATCGCCAAGGGCATCCAGGACGGCACGATCAATTTCGCCATCGATCAGCAGCCGTATCTGCAGGGCTATATCGCCGTCGCCGTGCTGGCCATCGTGAAGAAAGAGCACACGACAGATCCCGCGAAGATCCGGCAAATTCTGCAGGCCAATCCGAAGTTCAAGGAGCGTCTGCAAACCTACGGCCTCGAGCCGTCGTATGGACCGAAGAACATCCGTTCCGGTCCGGGCTTCATCACGAAGGCGAATATCGACAAGGTCGTCAAGTACGCGGGCCAGTACCGCTAACGGACTTTCTCTAGCCAGTCATACGCGGTACCGGGCGCGCCAGCCAGCGCGCGACCCCGGCGGACCTTTGCACGCGAAAACGCGCAACCCGGCCGCCATCGTCGGGCGCCCCGACCGCGTCATTTGCCGGCTCTCTGCGCGACGCAAGCCACTCTCACGAACGCATCGCGCGGACCAGCCGGGTAATCAGGAGACATCATGGGCGTAGCCGGCAAACACTTCCCCTCGCATGGTCACGATGCGGCGGGCGACGAAGCATCCACCCAGCAGACGGCCGCCGCGCAGCCGTCCGACGAGCGCATCCGCAAGGAGTCGTTCTTCGGCCATTTGCTGAACCGGCCGGAGTTCGCCGCGATTTCAGGCACGGTGCTCGTGTTCCTCGTGTTCGCGATCAGCGCGGGCACCTCGGGGATGTTCAACCTCGACGGCGTGATGAACTGGTCGCAGGTCTCCGCCTATCTCGGCATCCTCGCCGTCGGCGCATGTCTTCTGATGATCGCGGGCGAGTTCGATCTCTCCATCGGCTCGATGATCGGCTTCGCCGGCATGATGGTCGCGATTCCGTCCGTCTACTTTCACTGGCCGATCTGGGCCGCCATCATCTTCGCGTTCGCCGGCTCGATGGCGCTCGGCGCACTGAACGGCTATCTGGTGATGCGCACGCGGCTGCCCTCTTTCATCGTGACGCTCGCGTTCCTGTTCATCCTGCGCGGCCTCACGCTGGCGCTGTCGATCATGGTCGCCGACCGAACGATCATCTCCGGCGTCGGCGATCTGGCGCAGTCCGATGCCGTGACCAACTTCCTGTTCCATGGCGTAGCGCTCCACGGACTCTTCACGAGTCTCGCGCACATGGGCATCGGCTCGCTGCTCGAAAACGGCCAGCCGCTCGTGCCCGGCATTCCGAAAGTGCTGCTGTGGTGGTTCGCGCTGGCCGCAGTCGGCGCGTTCGTTCTCGCGAAGACGCGCTACGGCAACTGGATTCTTGCCGTAGGCGGCGATGCGAATGCCGCGAAGAACGTCGGCGTGCCCGTGCGGCGCGTGAAGATTTCCCTCTTCGTGCTGACGGCCTTCTGCTCGTGCCTGTTCGCCGTGCTGCAGGTGTGCGACATCGGTTCCGCCGCCGCCGACCGCGGTCTGCAAAAGGAATTCGAAGCGATCATCGCCGCGGTGATCGGCGGCACGCTGCTGACGGGCGGTTACGGATCGGTGGTGGGCGCGTGCTTCGGCGCGCTGATCTTCGGCGTCGTGCAGATCGGCATCACCTACACGAATGTCAGCTCCGACTGGTTCCGCGTGTTCCTCGGCGTGATGCTGCTAATCGCCGTGCTGTTCAATCACTATGTGCGCCGCCGCGTCGCGCAGTCGTAATCGGGAGACGACCATGTCCGACACTCTCAAGCAAGACGACATCATTCTGTCGCTCGAAAACGTCAGCAAGTATTTCGGCAAGGTGATCGCGCTTTCGGGCGTCACGCTGCGGCTGCGGCGCGGCGAAGTGCACTGCCTGCTCGGCGACAACGGCGCGGGCAAATCGACGCTCATCAAGACGCTCGCGGGCGTGCATCAGCCCTCTTCCGGCGATTACCTCGTGGACGGCAACAAGGTGAACTTCGAGTCGCCGAGCGACGCGCTCGATCTGGGCATCGCGACCGTCTATCAGGATCTCGCGCTGGTGCCGCTGCTGTCGGTGGCGCGCAATTTCTTCATGGGACGGGAGCCGCAGAAGAAGCTCTTCGGCCTCGTCAACGTGATGGACCTCGAAACCAGTGCGCGCATCGCCCGCGACAAGCTCGCCGAAATGGGCATCAACGTGCGTGATCCGCATCAACCCATCGGCACGATGTCGGGCGGCGAGCGGCAATGTCTCGCGATTGCGCGCGCGATCCACTTCGGCGCGCGCGTGCTGATTCTCGACGAACCGACGGCTGCGCTTGGCGTCAAGCAGAGCTTCAATGTGCTGAAGCTGATTCACAAGGCGCGCGCGAAAGGCATCTCCGTGATCTTCATCACGCACAACGTGCACCACGCGTATCCCATCGGCGATTCGTTCACGCTGCTCAATCGCGGCAAGTCGATGGGCACGTACACGAAAGAGACGATCACGAAGGACGAAGTGCTCGACATGATGGCGGGCGGCGCCGAAATGCAGAAGATGATCGGCGAACTCGAAGGCGCGACGATCTGAGCGCGCGCGTTTACGCGTGCTTGTTCGCGCGCGTTTTCGCGTGATTTGCCCGCGCACCTGTCCGCACCTTCGTCAGCACACTCCGCACACTCAGGACACACACATGGCTCTCACCAGCACACCCACAGCTCCCGGCACGAGCCGCTTCGCGGCGGGCCGCAGCCGCGACGTCATCTGTCTCGGCCGGCTCGCCGTCGATCTGTACGCGCAGCAGATCGGCGCGCGGCTCGAAGATGTGGCGAGCTTCGCGAAGTATCTGGGCGGCTCGTCGGCGAACATCGCATTCGGCTGCGCGCGGCTCGGCCTGAATGCGTCGATGCTCGCGCGCGTCGGCAACGATCACATGGGCCGCTTTCTCACCGAAACGCTCACGAAGGAAGGCTGCGACGTGAGCCACGTGCGCATCGATCACGAGCGGCTCACCGCCCTCGTTTTGCTCGGCCTGAAAGACCGCGACACCTTTCCGCTGATCTTCTATCGCGAGAACTGCGCGGACATGGCCGTCGATGAAGCGGATTTCGACGAGGCGTATATCGCTTCGTCAAAAGCGCTGCTGATCACGGGCACGCATTTCTCGACGCAACAGGTCAACCGCACGAGCCGCCGCGCCCTGGAATACGCGCGCCGCAACGATGTGCGCACGGTGCTCGACATCGACTATCGTCCCGTGCTGTGGGGACTCACCGGCAAGGCCGACGGCGAGACGCGCTTTGTCGCGAACGACAGCGTCAGCGCGCACATCCAGGGCATCTTGCCCCTCTTCGATCTCGTGATCGGCACGGAAGAGGAATTCCGCATCGCGGGCGGAAAGGATTCGCTGATCGAGTCGCTCGCGCAGGTGCGCAAGGTCACGCCCGCCACGCTCGTCGTCAAGCGCGGGCCGCTTGGCTGCCAGATCATCGACGGCGACGTGCCCGCTTCGCTCGACGATGCGCCGATCCAGGGCGGCGTCGAAGTCGATGTGCTCAATGTGCTCGGTGCAGGCGATGCGTTCGCGTCGGGTTTTCTTTCCGGCTGGCTGCGCGATGAACCGCTCGAAGCCTGCGCGCGCGCCGCGAACGCGAGCGGCGCGCTTGTTGTTTCGCGTCACGGCTGCGCGCCCGCGATGCCGACGCCCGCCGAACTCCACTACTTCCTGCGCGAAGCGAAAGCCGACCCCGCGCGCATGCGCCGCCCCGACCGCGACGCGACGCTCGCGCGGCTGCATCGCGTGACGCCTGCGCGTCAGGCGCGCGATGAAGTGCTCGGCTTCGCGTTCGATCATCGCAACCAGTTCTTCGAGCTCGCGCAACAGACCGGCGCGGACCCGTCGCGTATTCCGAAGCTGAAGAGCCTGTTCGTCGAAGCCGTCAAGCAGACGGAACAGGCGCTCGGTCTGCAAGGCAGAATCGCGGTCCTGATTGACGACCGTTACGGGCAGGACGCGCTGAACGAAGCGACGGGCCGCGGCTGGTGGATCGGACGCCCCGTCGAATTGCCGGGCTCCGTGCCGCTCGTGTTCGATCATGGCCGCTCGATCGGCACCACGCTGACCAGCTGGCCGCGCGAGCATGTCGTGAAGTGCCTCGTGCAATTCCATCCCGACGAGCCGATCGAGCAACGTCTCGAACAGGAAGCGCAACTGCGCGCGCTGTATGACGCCGTGCAGGAAAGCGGGCACGAGCTGCTGCTCGAAGTGATTCCGCCGAAGCATCTGCCCAGTGCGCCCGACGTGGTGTTCCGCGCGCTGAAGCGGCTCTACAACATCGGCCTCTATCCGGAATGGTGGAAGCTCGAACCGATGGATGCCTCGCAGTGGCAAGCCGTCGATGCGCTGATTCAGGAACGTGATCCGTACTGCCGCGGCGTGGTGCTGCTCGGGCTGTCGGCGCCCGTCGAGCAGATGATCGAAGGCTTTCGCGCGGCCGCGCAATCGAAGACCTGCAAGGGCTTCACGGTCGGCCGCACGATTCATTACGAACCGAGCCACGCCTGGCTCGCAGGCGAAATCGGCGATGACGAAGTGATCGCGCGCGTGCGCCAGACCTTCGAAACGCTGATCCGTTCATGGCGCGAGAGCCGTGGCACAGCGAATGCGGCCCCCTCGCAGCGACTTCATCAGGAGCAGGCAGCATGAATCAACGCGTGTTGCATCACGACGCCGCGAGCGCTTCCGACGCCGACGCGCAGGTTTCGGCGGACGGCGTGATCCGGCTCACGGCGGCGCAGGCCGTGGTCCGCTATCTTGCCGCGCAGCAGGTCGAGACGGAGGACGGCCAAGGCACCGAGCCGCTCTTCGGCGGCGTGTTCGCGATCTTCGGGCACGGCAATGTCGCGGGGTTTGGTGAAGCGCTGTATCAGCACCGGCATGAGTTGCCGACCTACCGCGCGCACAACGAACAGGCGATGGCGCACAGCGCGATAGCATTCGCCAAGGCGCACTTCCGCCGGCGCATGATGGCCGTCACCACGTCCATCGGCCCAGGCGCGACGAACCTCGTGACGGCGGCGGCGCTCGCGCATGTGAATCGCTTGCCCGTGTTGCTGCTGCCCGGCGATATCTTTGTGTCGCGCGCGCCCGATCCTGTGTTGCAACAGGTCGAGGACTTCCAGGACGGCGGCATCTCCGCCAACGACGCCTTCAGGCCCGTATCGCGCTACTTCGATCGCATCGTGCATCCCGCGCAGTTGCTCAACGCCTTGCCGCGCGCGATCCGCGTGCTGACGGATGCCGCGCTCTGCGGTCCTGTCACGCTCGCGCTGCCGCAAGACGTGCAGGCAACAGCCTACGATTTTCCCGCCAGCTTCTTCGCGCCGCGCGTCGTGAAGTTCTATGCGCCGGCGCCCGTCGCGCATGAAATCGACGATGCGCTGCTGGTGTTGCGCAACGCCAGGCGTCCGCTGATCGTCGCGGGCGGCGGCGTGCTGTACGGACGCGCAGCGGATGCGTTGCAGGCGTTCGCGACGCGGTACGGCATTCCTGTCGCGGAGACGCAGGCCGGCAAGAGCGCGCTTGCGTGGGATGACGCATTGAACGTCGGCGCGCTCGGCGTGACGGGTTCGCCTGGCGCGAACGCCATCGCGCACGAAGCCGATTGCGTGCTCGCCGTCGGCACGCGTCTGCAGGACTTCACGACGGGCTCGAACACGCTGTTCACGCAGGCGCAGGTGATCGGCATCAATGCGAATGCGTTCGACGGCCAGAAGCATCGCGGCTGCATCGTGCAGGCCGATGCGCGGCTCGCGCTCGATGCGTTGTCCGCGCGACTCGAAGGCTGGAAAGCGGACGCCGCGTGGACCACACGCGCGCAGCAGCATGCGAACGAATGGCGCGACATCGTGCAGCGGCTCACGCACGCGCCGCAGCGCGTGGAAGGCAAGAGCGTGCTGCCGTACGACGCCGACGTGATCGGCGCGGTGCAGCGTTCGAGCGCACGCTCGGCCACCGACGACATCGTCGTGTGCGCCGCGGGCACGCTGCCCGCCGAGTTGCACAAGCTGTGGCGCGCGGGCCGGCCGGGCGCCTATCACGTCGAGTATGGCTATTCATGCATGGGCTATGAAATCGCGGGCGGCCTGGGCGCGAAGCTCGCGCGACCCGAGCGCGAAGTGATCGTGATGGTCGGCGACGGCAGCTACCTGATGATGAACAGCGAGATCGCGACTTCCGTGATGCTCGGCGCGAAGCTGATCGTCGTCGTGCTCGACAACCGCGGCTATGGCTGCATCAACCGCCTGCAGCAGGCGTGCGGCGGCGCGCCGTTCAACAACATGTCGACGACTGCGTGCAGGGCGCGCCCGGCGCGCCGATCATCGATTTCGCCGCGCACGCGCGCGCGTTGGGCGCGCAGGCCGAGCACGTCGCGAACGTCGACGAACTCGAAGCCGCGATGCAACGCGCGCGCGCGGCGGACCGTACCTGTTTGATCTGCATCGATACCGACGCCGCGCGCACCACCGACGAAGGCGGCTGGTGGTGGGAAGTCGCCGTGCCTGAAGTGTCGCCGCGCGAAGGCGTGCGCCGCGCACGCGCCGACTACGAAGCGCATATGAACGCGCGCGGCAAGGACAACCAGTGAGGAAGCGCACATGAGTCAGTTCGAAGTACGCATCGGCATCAATCCGCTGTCATGGATGAACGACGATCTGCCGTCGCTCGGCGGCGAGACGCCGCTCGACACAGCGCTCACGGAAGGACGCGAGATCGGCTATCAGGGCTTCGAGTTGGGCAACAAGTTTCCGCGCGAACCCGAAGCGTTGAAGGCACTGTTCAAACAGTACGATCTGTCGCTCGTTTCGGGCTGGTATTCGGGGCGGCTCGCGGATTTCAGCCGCAACGTCGAAGACGAATGCAGGGCCGTCGATTCGCATCTCGAATTGCTGGCCAAAAACGGCGCGACCGTGATGGTCTACGGCGAGGTGCACCATTCCATTCAGGGCGCGCCGTACCCGCTCTATCAGCGGCCGCGGTTTTTCACCGACGAGCAATGGAACACCTACGCCACGCGGTTGAATGAGTTCGCGCGCTATACGTTGAGCAAGGGCGTGCGCGTCGCGTATCACCATCACATGGGCGCGTATGTCGAGACGCCCGCCGACGTCGACCGACTGATGGCATTGACCAGCGACGATGTGGGCCTGCTGTTCGACGCGGGCCATATCACGTTCGCGGGCGGCGATGCGTCGACCGTCTTGAACCGGCACATCGACCGCGTGTGCCACGTGCATTGCAAGGACGTGCGCCCCGCCGTGATGAAGCTCGCGCGCAACCGCAACTGGAGCTTTCTCGATGCCGTGATCGCGGGCGCGTTCACGGTGCCGGGCGACGGCGCCGTCGATTTCCCGGCGATCATCGATACGCTCAAGCGCCACGGCTACCGCGGCTGGCTGGTCGTCGAGGCGGAACAGGACCCGGCCGTCGCGCCGTCGTATGCGTATGCGCAGAAGGGGTATCGAACGCTGCGCACGCTCGTCGACGCGCCGCTCGATGTCGCACAGGAGGCAGCATGAGTTTGCTCGTGAAAGCACAGCGCGAAGGCCAGACCATCGCGCGCGTCACGCCGGAGTCGGCGGACTGGAAGTATGTCGGCTTCGCCGCGTACCGGATGGAACAGAATGAAGTCGTGCACGTGCTCGAAGCGTCGCGCGAGGTGTGCATCGTCGTGATGGCAGGCGCCGTCGATATCGAAACCGATGCGCAAACATGGACGGGCCTCGGCTCACGCGACAGCGTGTTCGAGGACAGCGCGCCCGTTGCCGTGTATTTGCCGCCGAACATGCGGACCACGATTCGCGCGAACCGCTATGCCGAGGTCGGCGTGGCGAGCGCGCCCGCGAAGGGCGACTATCCCGCGAGGCTGATCGAGCCCGCGCAGATGAAGCGGTCCGTGCGCGGCAAGGGCGCGAACACGCGCTACGTGTGCGACATTCTTCCGCAGACGGAGCCGGCCGAATCGTTGCTCGTGGTGGAGGTACGCACGCCGGGCGGGCATTCGTCGAGTTATCCGCCGCACAAGCACGACACGGACAATATTCCTGCCGAAAGCTCGCTCGAAGAGACGTATTACCACCGGCTGAATCCGCCGCAGGGGTTTGCGTTTCAGCGCGTGTATACGGATGCGCGCGATATCGACGAATCGCTGGCCGTCGAGGACAACGATGTCGTGATGGTGCCGCGCGGGTATCACCCCGTGGTCGTGCCGTATGGGTATGACTCTTATTACCTCAATGTGATGGCCGGGCCGACACGGACCTGGCACTTCAAGAACGATCCGAAGCATGAGTGGATCGTCGAGAGGGATTCCAGGGGTTAGGGTTAGGGGTTTTGCTGTTGCGCCTGCGCGGCGCGGGCGTGGCCGGTGTGTGATTGCCTATTGCGCTGGCATCCGCGCTGCGCCTTCGCGGCGCGGTCGTGGCCGGTGTGTGTTGCCTTTTGCGCGGGCATCCGCGATGGCGCCTCGCGGCGCAGGCGTTGCCCCTGTGCGGGGCGGCACCTACTTTTCTTTGCAGCGGCAAAGAAAAGTAGGCAAA
>NZ_JACFYJ010000010.1:0-133204 GCF_037126505.1 Paraburkholderia bengalensis | reverse complement strand
GCCCGCTTTCTTTGCTTACTTTCTTTGCGGCGGCAAAGAAAGTAAGTGCCGCCCCGCAAAGGGACAACGCTCGCGCCGCGAGGCGCTATCGCGGATGCCCGCGCAAAGGACAAACACACACCGGCAACGCCCGCGCCGCGAAGGCGCTATCGCGGATGCCCGCGCAAAGGGCAAACACACTATGGCAACGCCCGCGCCGCGAGGCGCCATCGCGGATGCCCGCGCAAAGGGCAAAGAACAACGGCACCACCCGCGCCGCCAAGGCGCCTACACCACTACAGACTGCCCATCAAACGGCGTGGGCTCGCCAAAGTAAAACCCCTGCATCACCGTGCACCCAAGTTCGAGCAACACGCTCGCCTGCGCATCCGTCTGCACGCCCTCCGCCACGCACGTCAGCTTCAGCGACCGGCACAACTGGACGATGCTGCGCACGATGTCCTGCGCCGCCCTGTCTGTATCGATCCGATCCAGAAAGCCGCGATCGATCTTGATCTTGTCGAGCGGCAACCGGTGAATGCACGTGAGACTCGAATAGCCAGTGCCGAAATCGTCGAGCGAGATGTTCGCGCCGAGCCGCTTGAGCACTTCGAGTGAGGCGGCCGCCTGCTCGAAGTCGTGAATCACCGCCGTCTCCGTGACTTCGAACGTCAGGCGGCCGGGCTCGATACCGCTCGCGCGAATGATGTCGACGATCTTCGCGACGGCCTGCGCCGAACCAATGTCGCGCGCCGACAGATTGAACGCGACTCGCGCGGCCCGATCGCACTCGCGCATCGTCGAAAGCACCTTGCGCAATAGCGACGCCGTCAACGTATGAATCAGATCGCTGCGTTCCGCGACCTTGATGAAAAGCGACGGCGGCACCGCGCCGAGCGCCGGACTGCTCCAGCGCGCAAGCGCCTCGTGACACACGACGCGATCGCAGGACACGTCGATGATCGGCTGGAAATGCAGCGACATTTCGCTCTCCAGGTCCGCATGCCGCAGCGCCTGTTCGAGTTTGCCAAGTTCGCGAATCTGCTTCTCGTGTTCGGCGGAAAAGATCGTCGTGCCGCCGCGCCGATGTTCCTTCGCGAAGTACAACGCGTAGTCGGCGCGCTCGAACAGCTGCGCAGGCGAAAGCCCCGCATCCGGATAGATCGCGAAGCCAAGCGATGCCGACAGCCGCGCCGTCGCGCCGGGCCATGCGTACGGCGCGCGCAGCATATCGCAGATTGTCGCGCCGATGTCGCGCAAGTCCTGTTGCTCGCGCACCTGCGTCACGAGCAGGCCGAACTCGTCGCCACCGAGGCGCGCCAGACGGATGCGCGGCCCCGAAACGTCCGAGAGCCGCCGGCCGACTTCCTCGAGCACGCGGTCGCCCGCACCGTGACCGTACAGATCGTTGACCTGCTTGAAGCCGTCGAGATCGATCACGCCGACGGCAAACCGCTCGTGCCCCGCGCTCGCCGTCCGGAACAGCGCGTCGAGATCGGCGAGAAAACGCCGACGGTTAGGCAGCCCCGTCAGGATGTCGAGATTGGCGAGTCGCGAGTTCTCGTCGCTCAGCCGCTGCAATTCGGCCTGTTTCGCCTGCAGCGCGTGTTTCGATTCGACGAGGTTCGCGAAGTCGCGATAGTAGTTGAGCAGAATCACGACCATCGCGATCGCGACGAGCAGCACGTTGACGGCGATCGCGACGAGCACCGCGTTGTCCGTCTGCAGAAAAAACAGCGAGAACGGCACGATGACGATGGCCGTCAATAGCAGCGCAGCCTTGCGCATGTGCATCAAACAAAAGATGCAGCCGATCACCGTGATCGACATGTAGAACGCCACGTGCGCGCGCGCATAGGCATCGCCATACGGAAACAGCAGCAGACCCCAGCTCGTGAACAGCGCGCCGAGAAGCGCGATGAGCCACACGGTCGTTCGGAGCCGCGACGCGACCTCGGCGTCGGTCAGCGACGCAAGGTGCCGTCGTCTGCGCACCCACACGACCAGCCGGATCGCGCAGGCCGTGCACATCGCCAGCGGCAGCCAGACGGCGAGCCACGCGGGGGCGACGGCAGCGTGCGTCGCGGCCACGGCAACGCTGTTGACCACGAGGATCAGATACAGCAGCGGCAACTGCCGCGAAAACGCGTCGATCTGCGAGCGCGAAAGCGCGGCCTTGACGGCGGGAATGGTGCGAAGCGATGCGAGGTCCTGCGGGCGAATCATGGCTCGGCGGCGTAAGTGGATCGGCAAGTGCGAATGCTGCGCCTTTCGTCTGACCGCTTGCGAAAGGCGCAGCATCCGTCGCGTACGTGCATTCTTACGGCAGTCGCACGAGGAACTTGATGATACGAGAGCGGCTTGCGCGCCAGTAATCAAAGGCCGAAACTGCGCAGCGCTGTATCGGCGGCGCCACAGCCGCTTGCGCGACACACCCGCGTAATGCTCGCGCGACGCGATGTGAATTGATCTGATGAATACTTCGCGCTGCTATCCGCCAATGACGACGGCTGCGATCTCCACGAACAGGATCTTCACGATCGTCATCGACGGAAAGATCATCGCGTAACCAACATCAGGACGCTCCGTCGGCGCAATGCGATTGGCGAACGCGAGAATGGCCGGATTACCCGTCGCGCCGCTGATCACGCCAACGGTTGCATCGAACGGCAAGCGGAAGATCCACACGCAGCACGCCGCCGTGATGCACACGAGCGCGACCAGAATGGCCGCGCCGTACAACAGGAACGCGGCGCCCGTCACGCCGATCGTCGCGAAGAACTTCGGCCCCGACGACAAACCGACCTGCGCGAGAAACACGGTCAGGCCGAAGTTGCGCAACACCAGATTCGCGGACAGCGGCATGGTCCAGACGAGGCCGCTCACGCGCCGGATCTTGCCGAGATACAGCGCGACCAGCAGCAGCGCGGCAAGGCCCAGCGACAGCTTGCCGATGCCGGGTATAGGCAGCGGAATCAGGCCGACCAGCAAGCCGAGCGCCGCGCCGACGCCGATCGAGATATAGCTGAGTTCCGCCGTGCCCTTGATCGAATCGCCGAACAGCTTGCGCACGGCGTCGCGTTGGCCGGGCCCGATCAGCAGGCCGACGCGGTCGCCGAATTCGAGTATCAGCTCGGGATTCGGCAGCATGTCGGCGTCGCCGCGCCGCACGTGCGCAATCGAGCACACCATGCCTTCCGGAAAGCGGATGTCGCTCAGCGCGCGTCCCACCACCAGCCGGCTCGATGCGAACACGCGCAGATAATCGAGATCCTCGCGAAAGCGCATCATGCGCCCGGGCTGCAACTCGCCGAGCAGTTCGGCGGCCTTGCGCAATTCGTCTCGGTCCATCGACGTCGCGAGCAGCACGTCGTCCGTCTGCATGACGAGGTCGTCGGCGGGCAGCTGGTTGTGATGCGCGCGGCGCACGGCCGCGATGCCGAGGCCCGCGGGCAGGCGCGCCTTCAGTTGGGGAAAGGTCAGACCGACGAACGCCTGGTTTCTCAGCGCGATTTCTGCGGTTTCGACGATGTGCGCGGGCGGCGCTTCGATCTTGCGCGCGAGCGCGACGCTCAGCAGATACAGAAACAGGATCGGCCCGGCAACGCCGAACGGATACGCGACGCTATAGCCCACGGCGGCGCCCTCGCCTTTGAGCACCGCGAGCACCGCCTGCAAGCTGGCCGTGCTGGTGCCCGCGCCGGCATAGAGACCCAACGCCTGATCGAGCTTTACGCCGAACAGCGGCCCGAGCGCGAGCGACACGAACCCCGCGCCGACCACGCCGGCGAAGGCGGCCGCGTTCGCCTTCAATCCTTGCGCGCTCGACAGCCCCGCGAAGAATTGCGCGCCATACTGCACGCCGATTCCATAGAGAAACAGCAGCAGCCCCAACGTGCCGAGCAACGCGGGCGGCGCGGACTTCGGCGCGAATCCGCCGATCGCGAGTCCGACGAACAGCACCGCGCCCGAACCGAGCGCGACGCCTTTGATGCTGCATTCGCCAATCACATAGCCGAGCGCAATGGTGATGAACAACGTCAACAAAGGCTGCGATTCGAGCAAGGTCCGGACTGTATCCATATCCGCTCCTGTTAGCGATACACAAGCGAACGGGCCGCCGCGCGCGATGCCGATGTCGTCATGTCGTTCGCATCGCAAGGCTTGACCCGGGGCTGATTTCTGCCAGATCAATCATAGACGCTGCGCGACGCTGCGATGCATTCGCCGCGAGTGCGCTGGCTGCGCGCCGCCAACATTACCGAAATGTAATCACCCACGCGCACCCGCCGCGTATGATTGAGACGCCTATGCACAGCAAGCGGAGCGGAGTGACACGATGCGTATCCTGGTCATCGAGGATGAGCCCAAGACGGCCGCCTATCTGAAGAAGGGACTGGAGGAGTCCGGCTATTCGGTCGAAGTCGCGAACGACGGCTCGCACGGCCTGATCCTCGCGCAGGAAGAAGACTACGACGTCATTATTCTCGACGTCATGCTGCCGTGGATGGACGGCTGGACGGTCGTCAAGACGCTGCGCGCCACGCGCACCACGCCCGTGCTCTTTCTCACCGCGCGCGACGACGTCAACGACCGCGTGCGCGGCCTCGAGCTCGGCGCCGACGATTACCTCGCGAAGCCGTTCGACTTCGTCGAACTCACGGCGCGCGTGCGCACGCTCGCGCGGCGCGGCCCGCCGCGCGAGAGCGAGCTGATCAGGATCGGCGATCTGGAAATGGACGTGAACCGCCGCCGCGTGAAGCGCGGCGCGACGCGCATCGATCTCACGCCGCGCGAGTTCTCGCTGCTGCAACTGCTCGCGCGCCGCCACGGCGAAGTGCTGAGCCGCACGCAGATCGCGTCGTACGTGTGGGACATGAATTTCGACAGCGACACCAACGTCGTCGAAGTTGCGATTCGCAGGCTGCGCAGCAAGGTCGACGACAACTTCCCCGTCAAGCTGATCCATACCGTGCGCGGCGTCGGCTACGTGCTCGAAATCAAGGATGCGGCCTGATGCAGGGCCGCTCGATCACGACCACGCTCGCGCTGGCATTCGGCGCGACGACGCTCGCCGTGTTCGCGCTGGTCGGCAATTTTCTGTATCGCGCGCTCGAACAGCAGGTCAGTTCGCAAGACGACCTGAGCATCGTGCTGGCCGCGCGTCACGCGCGGCGGCTCACGGAAGAGATCGACACGACGGACGGCATTCGCGAGCACGGCGACCGGATCACCAGCATCGTGCTGGGCAACCCGGGCATGTCGATGGAAGTGTTCGATCCCAAAGGGCAGCTCGCGATCGAACACAATCTCGTCAGCACGCTCGGCATGGCTGTGCCCGTCGGCGACAACTCGATCCTCGCCGCCGGCCGCTCGATCGAGCGCGTGCCGCCAACCGCGCGCATCACCGAGACCGCAATCGAGGAATGGCGCAACACGTCGGGCACGCCGATCCGCGGCGTCGCGACGAATGCGAAGCTGCGCGACGGCGAGATGGTCACCATTCTGATCGCGCGCAACATGCGCGACCGCTACGCGCTGCTCGATCATTACCGCGACACGCTGAAGATCTACGGCATCGTCGGCGCGCTGCTGACCACGCTGCTCAGCTATCTGCTGATTCGCGCCGCGATGCGTCCGGTGCGCGATATCGCCGCGAGCGCCAGCGAAGTCACCGTCAACCGCTTGAACACGCGCATCGCCGTGGCGCGCGTGCCACGCGAACTCGAAACGCTGGTGTCGACGCTCAATGCCATGCTCGAACGGATGGACCACGGCTTCAGGCAGATGTCGCGTTTCACCGCCGATCTCGCCCACGACATGCGCACGCCGCTCAGCAACATGCGCGGCGCGACGGAAGTGGCGCTCGCCCGCCCGCGCACCGCCGACGAATACGAAGCGCTGCTTGCGTCGAATCTCGAAGAATGCGAGCGGCTGTCGCGAATGATCGAGAACGTCCTGTTTCTCGCGCGCGCCGAGCATCCGCAGTTCGTCAAGCACATGCGCACCTTCGACGCCGTGCAGGAACTGACGCGCATCGGCGAATACTTCGAAGGCGTCGCGGAAGATGCCGAGGTGCGCGTGCGCGTCACGGGGTCCGCCATGCTCACGGCGGATCTCGAGCTGTTTCGCCGCGCCGTCAGCAATCTTCTGGCGAACGCGCTGCGCTACACGCCGCGCGGCAAGGAAATCGTGCTCGACGCGCATGAAGCCGGCGGCGGCGTGCGCGTCACTGTATCGAACGAAGGCGAGCCGATTGCGCCTGAACATCTCGAACGGATTTTCGACCGCTTCTATCGCGTCGATCCTTCGCGCAGTTCGCTGCCTTCGTCCGGTTCGTCGCAAGCGTCGCCGGGATCGACGGGGCTGGGTCTCGCGATCGTGCGCACCATCATGGAACTGCACGGCGGCACCGTTCATGCCGAAAGCGACGCGCGCGGCACGCGTTTCGTGCTGACGTTCGTGTGAGCGCGGCGTTGCCCCGCGCGCGGATTGGGGGTCGGCGATGCGTGAGTCACAGGAAACACAGCGATTCACACACAGCCGTTACGCCGCGCGCAAACCCGTTAGCGTGACGCGCACGCCCGCGCTGTTTTCGTTGTTCGCGATGCCAAGCTTCGCGTGATGCCGTTGCGCGATTTTCAATGCAATCGCAAGGCCCAGCCCGCTACCGTGTTCCTTGTTGCCGCCGCTCCGGTAGAAGCGGTCGAATACGCGCTCGCGTTCGGCGTCGGGAATGCCCGGGCCGCTGTCGGACACGCAGAGGATGACCTCGTCGCCGCTGCGCTCGAGGATCACGTCCACCTTGCCGCCCGCCGGCGTATAGCGGATCGCGTTGTCGATCAGATTGTTGAGCAGCACTTCGATGCCATTCGGCTCGGCGCTGACCTTGTAGGCGTCGTCGCCGCCGCGCGACGGATGCAGCTCCAGGCCGAGATCGATCTGCTTGGCCTCGGCGAGCATCGAGAAGTCGCCCACTGCGCGCTCGCAGAGCCGGCGCAGACCGACGGGCTCGAACGGCACGGCACGTTGCGCGTCTTCGCGCGCCATCGTCAGCAGTTGATGCACGAGATGGATGAGCCGGTTCAGCCGCCCTTCGATGCGCTCGAATGTCTGCTTGCTGCCGACCAGCGAGCCGTCGCGCTCGGCGGCCTGCAATTGCAGCTTCAGCGCGGCCAGCGGCGAGCGCAGCTCGTGCGCGGCATCGCCGACGAAGGTACGCTGCGCTTGCGATGCCACGTTCAGCCGATGCAGCAGATCGTTGAGGGCATCGACCAGCGGCGCCAGTTCGACGGGCACGCGGGCGTCGAGGCGCAACGGCTCGAGCGAATCGAACGAGCGCGTGGCAAGCGCGCCGGAAATACTGCCGACGGGCGCGAGGCCGCGGCGCACCACGAACAGCACGATCAGCACGATCGCCGGCAGGAACAGCGCCAAGGGCCACAACGTGCGCAATGCAAGGTGCCGCGCGAGATCCTCGCGCACGGACACCGGTTGCGCGACCTGAACGAAGCGGCCGTCTTCCTCCACGCCGAACACGCGCCAGTGATACTCGTCGCGCTCGATCGTGCGCAAGCCAGGCGGATAGCGCGGCACCTCGATGCCGTCGAGCGACCGGTACACGCTCTTGCCCGCCTCGTCCCAGACTTCGATGAACAGGCGATCGTCGGCGAGTCCGGCGAAGTCGGGCGCGTGCAGCGTGTGGGTATTGGCGTCGCCGATCGTCGCGGGAACGGAAAGCGCGACGGTGCGCAGCTCGTAGTCGAACAGCTCGCTCGCTTCGAGGCGCGCGGTGTAGAAGATGCCATAGGCCGCGACCAGCGCCGCGAGCGCGAGGCCGGCTATCAGCGAGCCGAGCAGCCAGCGTCGGATCGACGTCATTCGCAGCGCTTCAGACGATAACCGACGCCGCGCACCGTCACGATCTGGTCGGCGCCGATCTTGCGCCGCAGGCTGTGCACGTGCACTTCGATCGTGTTGCTGCCGACTTCCTCGCCCCAGCCGTATAGCTTGTCTTCGAGCTCGGAGCGCGTGAACACGCGCGACGGCTCTTCAATCAGCGCCTGCAGCAAACTGAACTCGCGCGGCACGAGCGCGAGCGATTCGCCGTTCAGCGTCGCTTCGTGCGTGGCCGGGTTCAAGGTCAGATCGCCGTGGGCATAGACGGGGTTCGTGTGGCCCTTGCGGCGGCGAAGCAACGCGCGCACGCGCGCCGCGAGTTCGTCGAGATCGAAGGGCTTGACGAGGTAATCGTCGGCGCCCGCATCGAGTCCCGCGATACGGTTCTCGACGGCGTCGCGCGCCGTGAGAATGATCACGGGCGCGCCGCCGCCGCGCCGGCGGTAGCCGTCGAGCACGACGATGCCGTCGGCTTTGGGCAGCCCCAGATCGAGCAGCACGAGATCGTACACGTCGTGATCGAGTGACAGTTCGGCTTCGCGTCCGTCGTGCGCCCAGTCGATCGCATAACCCGCATTGCGCATCGCGTCCACCACGGGCTCGCCGATCATCTCGTCATCTTCCACCAGCAGCAAACGCATCGCGCCATCACTCCGTCAATCGGCTCTATTGTCGAGTCCGATAGCTTAGCGCGTCCTTAAGCATTGCTGCGCCGCCGACCGGCCTTTATGCGGCTCCCGCGCGGCGCGTCGTCGCGACGGGCAGGCCGTCGCACTCGGCGCATAGGCCGAAGATCACGAGGCTCGCGCTGACGTAGTGGAAATGGTGGTCGGCGGCAATGCGCGCCTGCTGCTGTTCGAGGGATGCGTCGTAGGCATCCTGGATGCGGTGGCAGCGGCTGCACACGAGGTGATAGTGGCGCTGCCCGCGATTGAGTTCATAGACGATGCGCGCTTCGCCCACCGACGCGCTCGCGATGAGGTCCGCTTCGTTGAGTTGCGCGAGCGCGCGGTAGACGCTCGCGAGACTGCACGACTCTGCTTCGTTCGCCAGCTTGCGGTACACCTGGTCAGCCGTGAGATGCTCGTTGGGCAACGCGTGGAACAGCTTGAGCACGGCCGTCCGGCTGGACGTCGGGCGCAGGCCGGCCGCTTTCAGTGCCGCGTAGATCGCAATCATGTAGAGCCCCGTCACGATGGGCGAAGCCTCTGGCGGGCCTCGCGACGCGACATTCTGGCCGGGCGATCCTTAAGAATTGCTTATCGCGACGCGCGCGCCAGCAGTGCCAGCGTCCTGTCGTCGGCCGCGCCGCCGAAGTATTTCGCCAGCGCATCCGTGAACACGGGCTCGTCGGGCGCGGCCTTTGAAAACAGCGTCATCGACGAGCGGAACTTCAGGTCGTCCGGGTAGCCGAAGATGTCCTCGATCGATCGCCCTTCGACATCGATGACCGCCTGTGTGGCTTCTTTTAAGCGGCTGCCCAACACCGGATGTTGCAAATACGCGACAGCTTCAGCCGTCGAGTTGATCGCGAATTTTTGGGCCATCGGACTCTCTCCGAGCCCCTGAAACTGGGGAAACACGTACCACATCCAGTGGCTTTGCTTGCGTCCGCGGCGCAATTCCGCTAGTGCCTGCGCGTAAATCGGGGCCTGAGCGTTGGTGAAGCGCCGAAGGTCGAATTGATCGTCCATCTCGTCCTCCTCAGTCGTATCGGATGGCGCTGCCGATGCATCTCGCATGCCCGCCAAATCCATACGAAAAGCTTTCAAGCGCGCTTTTTCGATCGTCCAAGGGGGACAAAACTCCCCGCAGCGCGTCATTGCGACACTATGCCTCACCTCCGATTACGCAATAGTTCGTTCGCATCAAAGTGCTGTACTGCAACACGTGTCTTTCGTATTATGCGAGCGCTTATAAAAGGAGCAAGGAAATGCATGCGTTCGTTCGTTTGTTTTTGTAGAGGGCCGCGATGATGAAAAAAATCGCGGGCCGGCTAGCCGGTCTCGTTTCAATTGCCCCAGCGTTCCTGCTAGCGGGCTGCAACAATCTTGAGCTGCTCGCGCCGAAAGGCCCCATCGGTGCCGCCGAGAAGTCGCTGATCGCGACGTCGACGTGGGCGATGCTGATCGTCGTGATCCCCGTCATCTTCCTGACGCTGCTGTTCGCGTGGCGCTACCGCGCTTCGAACAAGTCGGCCGAATACCGTCCGAACTGGGCGCATTCGACGGCAATTGAAATAGCCGTCTGGACGATTCCCGCGCTGATCATCCTGTTCCTCGCCGTCCTGACGTGGAAGAGCACGCATGAGCTCGACCCGTACAAGCCGCTCGAGTCGGATGTGAAGCCGATCAACGTCGAAGTCGTCGCGCTCGACTGGAAGTGGCTGTTCATCTATCCGGATCTCGGCATTGCGTCCGTGAACCAGCTGGCGATTCCCGTGGGTACGCCGGTGAATTTCCGCATCACGTCGGACACGGTGATGAACTCGTTCTTCATCCCGCAACTGGGCGGCCAGATCTACGCGATGGCAGGCATGCAGACGCGTCTGCATCTGCTGGCTGAAGAAGCGGGCGATTACGCAGGCACGTCGGCCAACTTCAGCGGCAAGGGCTTCTCGGACATGAAGTTCCGCACGCTCGCGGAATCGCCGGAAGACTTCAACGCATGGGTCGCCAAGGTTCGCGCGTCGACGGATCACCTCGACATGGACCGCTATTACGCAGTGGCGAAGCCGGAAGAGAAGGCGCCTGTGTCGTACTTCTCGTCGGTCGATCCCAAGCTCTTCAACAACATTGTTGCCCGCTACAACAACGGTCACGTCATCGACAACATGAAGGACGTGAACTGTGCACCTAACGGGACCAAGGGGTAAGCATGTTCGGTAAATTAACCCTGGAAGACATTCCGTATCACGAGCCGATCATCGTGGTCGCTGGCGCCGGGATGATTCTCGGTGCGCTGGCTGTGCTCGGCGCGATCACGTACTTCGGCAAGTGGCGTTACCTGTGGACCGAGTGGCTCACGTCGGTCGACCACAAGCGTCTCGGAGTGATGTACATCGTCGTCGCGATGATCATGCTGCTGCGCGGCTTCGCCGACGCCATCATGATGCGCACGCAGCTCGCGCTCGCGTATCACGCGCCCGGCTATCTGCCGCCCCACCACTACGACCAGATCTTCACGGCACACGGCGTCATCATGATCTTCTTCATGGCGATGGCCTTCATGGTCGGCCTGATGAACCTGGTCGTGCCGCTGCAAATCGGTGCACGCGACGTCGCGTTCCCGTTCCTGAACTCGCTGTCGTTCTGGATGACGGCGATCAGCGCGATCCTGATCAACATCTCGCTCCTGATCGGCGAGTTCGCGCAAACGGGCTGGCTTGCGTATCCGCCGCTGTCGGAGCTGCAGTTCAGTCCGGGCGTCGGTGTGGACTACTACCTCTGGAGCTTGCAGCTCTCGGGTATCGGTACGTTGCTGACGGGCGTGAACTTCTTCGTGACCATCATCAAGATGCGCGCGCCGGGCATGACGCTGATGAAGATGCCCGTGTTCACGTGGACGGCCCTGTGCACGAACGTGCTGATCATGGCTGCGTTCCCGATCCTGACCGTCACGCTCGCGCTGCTCGGTCTGGACCGTTACCTCGGCATGCACTTCTTCACAAACGAAGCCGGCGGCAACGCGATGCTGTACCTGAACCTGATCTGGGCATGGGGCCACCCTGAGGTCTACATCCTGATCCTGCCTGCGTTCGGCATCTTCTCGGAAGTCATCTCGACGTTCGCGCGCAAGCCGCTGTTCGGCTACAAGACGATGGTCTACGCAACGTGCGCGATCATGGTGCTGTCGTTCCTCGTGTGGCTGCACCACTTCTTCACGATGGGTTCGGGCGCTGATGTGAACGCCTTCTTCGGCATTGCGACGATGATCATCGCGGTCCCGACGGGCGTGAAGGTGTTCAACTGGCTGTTCACGATGTACAAGGGCCGCATCGAGTTCACGACGCCTGTGCTGTGGACGATCGGCTTCATGATCACGTTCACGATCGGCGGTATGACGGGCGTGATGATGGCGATCCCCGGCGCGGACTTCGTGCTGCACAACTCGCTGTTCCTGATTGCTCACTTCCACAACGTAATCATCGGCGGCGTGCTGTTCGGCTACCTCGCGGGCATGAACTACTGGTTCCCGAAGGCGTTCGGCTTCAAGCTCAACGAAAAGCTCGGCAAGGCTGCGTTCTGGTTCTGGCAGATCGGCTTCTGGGTTGCGTTCACGCCGCTGTACGTGCTCGGCTTCATGGGCATGACGCGTCGTCTGAATCACTATGACAACCCGGCATGGCATCCGTGGCTGCTCGTCGCCGAACTCGGCGCCGTGCTGGTCGCAATCGGTATCGCTTGCCAGCTGCTGCAGATCGTCGTGTCGATCCGCGATCGCAACAAGCCGGAAAACCGCGATCTGACGGGCGATCCGTGGAATGGCCGCACGCTCGAATGGGCGACGACTTCGCCGCCGCAGATCTACAACTTCGCAACGCTGCCCGTGGTGCATGAGCTGGACGCATTCCACGACATGAAGGCGCGCGGCAATGTCGAGAAGCCGGTGTACCGCGACATCCACATGCCGTCGAACACGGCCACGGGTCTCGTGATCGGCATGTTCAGCCTCGCGCTCGGCTTCGCGCTGACGTGGCACATCTGGTGGCTGGCGATTGCGAGCTTCATCGGTGCGATCGGCACGGTGATCTACCGCGCATTCGACACCGACGTTGACTACTACATCCCCGCCGATACCGTTCGCCTGATCGAAGAGCGCAACGGCGCGGGTTCGGGCGCGGCTATCGCCAAGCAACTGCCCGAAGCTGAGGAGATTGCCTGATGCTACAAAAAACGCTTGTTGCGGACCCGCATCATCACGACGCGGATCACGCACCGTCCAACTCGGTGTTCGGCTTCTGGCTGTATCTGATGACCGACTGCATTCTGTTCGCGGCGCTGTTCGCGACGTTTGCAGTGATGAGCCATCAGTTCGCCGGCGGTCCGAGCGGCAAGGATCTGTTCGAGATCCAGGGCGTCGCGATCGAAACGGCGATCCTGCTGTTCTCGAGTATCACGTACGGTTTCGCGATGCTCGGCGCGCACAAGAACAACAAGAGCAGCACGTTGTTCTGGCTGGCCGTGACGTTCGTGCTGGGCGCGTCGTTCGTCGTGCTGGAAATCCGCGAGTTCTCGCACCTGATCGCCGAAGGCGCAGGTCCGGATCGCAGCGCATTCCTGTCGGCGTTCTTCACGCTGGTCGGCACGCACGGCCTGCACGTGACGTCGGGGCTGCTGTGGATGATCGTGATGATGGTTCAGGTGGTTCGTTCGCGCGATATCGGCGAACGCGAACTGCGCCGTCTGACGTGCCTGAGCCTCTTCTGGCACTTCCTGGACATCGTGTGGATCGGTGTCTTTTCGTTTGTCTATCTTGCGAGCGTGATCTAAATGAGCAGCCATTCTCACTCGTCGCATTCGTCGCACGACGACGAAAGTCACGGCAGCTTCGGCAGCTACACGATCGGCTTCGTGCTGTCCGTCATCCTGACGGCGGCCGCGTTCGGCGTGGTGCTGGCGGGCTGGCTCACGGGCGCGCAGGCGCTCTACGCGATCGCCGGACTCGGCCTCGTGCAGATCGTCGTGCACCTCGTGTACTTCCTGCACATGAACACGTCGTCGGGTCAGCGCTGGAACGTGACGGCGTTCGCGTTCACCGTGTTGACGGCGGTGATCGTGATCGGCGGTACGCTTTGGGTCATGCATAACGTCAGCATGAACATGATGTCGCGTTAAGCGCGCCGCTGAACTTGCGTCAAACGCGTACCACCCGTGCCGGTTGCACGTGCCGTATCCGTGCAGCCGGCACGCTCCCCTCCCTACCGCATACGTCCTCCGCAGCGCGTCAGTTGCGCGCCAGCATCTCCGTCGGGCGGCCACGCCCTGTGACGAGACAACCCGATCTGAACGCCTCGCCCTGACTGCTGGCGGCAGCGTCGTCGAAACCCCGGCCGAGGGCATCCAGCTTCGTCTGCTCCGCGCCCTGCGCGCACGCAAACGTACTGGCCTCACGCGCCTGTGCATGCAGCAACGCCCGGTCGGCGAGCAGCCAGGCCAAAACAGCAATTACGGCGATGTGGAAAACTTTTCGCATGGTTCGTCTCCTCGCGACTTAAGCGTACAGCGAACAACGGACGCTTAAATCTAGGGCAACCCCTGTGAGCAAGCGTTGCGCGGAATCGGGTGGAAGCGCTTCCAATGCCGCTTTTTTGTGCAACGCAAACCCCTGCGCAGGCACGCCACGCAATGTCAAGCGCGAGTTTCGCAATAAATAAATATTGAGCTTGTGGCAGCGCAACATTATTATTTTGGGTTATCCTCGTTAACCCTGACCGTCATGCGTTTTGGTTACGCGCGCGCGCAAGTCTGCGCATCGTTCCGGCCCTTTCGGGGCCGTCCGTCGAAATGTCCATGTAAGGTTTTTTGATCCTTCGTCTACCGGACGAGGGCCTGCTATTCGCGTTCCGGCGTTTCATCGAAAGAGCAAATGCAACTCCCATCAGTCCTGTCCCTCCTGATCTGGGTCCCCATCGTCGCCGGCATCGTCGTGCTGCTCGCCGGCTCTGACAGCGCGCGGGGCCGCACGCGCTGGATCGCGCTGATCGGCGCGGCCGTCAGCATTCTGCCCGTCATTCCGCTGGTGACAGGCTTCGACTCGTCGCTGTCGGCGATGCAGTTCGAGCAGCAACTGGCGTGGCTGCCCGAATTCGGCATTTCGTACCACCTCGGCGTCGACGGCATTTCGCTGTGGTTTACGGTGCTGACGTCGGTGACGACGCTGATCATCGTGATCGCGTCGTGGGAATCGATCACGCAACGCGTCGCGCAGTACTACGGCGCGTTCCTGCTGCTGTCGGGCTGCATGCAGGGCGTGTTCACGTCGATGGACGGCATGCTGTTCTTCGTGTTCTTCGAAGCGTCGCTGATTCCGCTGTACCTGCTGATCGGCACGTGGGGCGAAAAGCGCCGCGTCTATGCCGCCGTGCGCTTCTTCTTCTTTTCGCTGGTCGGCTCGCTGGCGATGCTCGCCGCGCTGATCTATCTGTGGGCGCACTCGCATACGTTCGACATCGCCACCTGGCGCACGCTGAAGCTCGACTTCACGCCGCAGCTGCTGGTGTTCATCGGCTTTCTCGCCGCGTTCTCGGTGAAGGTGCCGATGTGGCCCGTGCACACGTGGCTGCCTGACGTTCACTCCGACGGCCCGACGGGCGCCGCCGTGCTGCTCGGCATGCTGAAGATGGGCGGCTACGGCCTGCTGCGCTTCGCGCTGCCCATCGTGCCGGACGCTTGCCACTTCTTCGCACCCGCCATGATCGCGCTGTCGCTCGTCGCGGTGATCTACGGCAGCCTGCTCGCGCTCGCTCAAACCGACATGCGCAAGCTGCTCGCGTACTCGGCCGTCGCGCACATGGGTCTCGTCACGCTCGGCCTGTTCACGTTCGACCGCATGGGCACGGAAGGCGCCGTGGTGCAGATGCTGTCGTACGGCATCGTGTCGGGCGCGATGCTGCTGTGCACGGGCATGCTGTTCGACCGCACGAAGAACGGCTCCATCGACGCCTACGGCGGCGTCGCCAACTCGATGCCGAAGCTCGCCACGTTCGCGATGCTGTTCTCGATGGCGAACGTCGGTCTGCCGGGCACGTCCGGTTTCGTCGGCGAATTCCTCGTGCTGATGGGCGCGATCCGCTTCAACTTCTGGGTGGGCGCGACGGCTGCGCTGACGCTGATCCTGAGCGCCGCCTACACGCTGTGGATGTATAAGCGCGTGATGTTCGGCGCGATCAAGAATACGCGTGTGTCGAGCCTGCGCGATCTGGGCAAGCGCGAGTTCGTGCTGCTCGGCGCGATGGCCGTGCTAGTGCTGGCCATCGGCGTACGTCCCAAGACGTTCACCGACGCGATTGGCCCGTCGGCGGAAAACCTGGTCGCGCAGGCGCAAGGCTCCGCGCTGCCGACGGATACGGGCGTTGCGTCGAACAACCGCGCGACGACAGCGTCGACTCGTCTGCCTGGCTGATGTCTGGCTGATACCTGGCTGATGTCTGGCTGATGCCTGGCTGACGGGCACACTCGCTGCAAGCATTCAACGGGCGTCCATCTGGACGCCCGTTTTTCATTGGGCGCCGCCATTCGATCGCGGCGCCCGTGCATCGTGCGGATGCCGCCGGCCGTCGCCTGCGCACGCCACTCCTCGCCCGACCTCGCGTCGATACCTGAAGTCCGTCCCCTCGCCTTCCTCAAGGCATGCTGCCAATCCGGCTTCCGCTCGCCCGCCTCGCGCGCAACGGCGCTTTACACATACGCCGCCCAGACGTGCCGGACGATTGCGATTGATCAATATTACGTAGTGCTTTCCAATTTATTCGAGTTTCCAAACTACACTGCGCGCCCGGCTGCGCGTGGGAAACGACGGTCATGCGTGCATCGATGCATCGGGCTCCCTGGCTCGCGCATTGGATACCGCGCAATACCCAAGCGCGCGCCGCCGCATCAACGGTCGACAGCGTCGACTGCATCTGCAAAAGGAGAACAGTGAATCATGCATTCGAGTAAATCCAAACGCGGCAACGTAGCAGCCGCACCGGCAATGCGCGCACTCACGCCCTCGATGCTCGCCGCAGCAGTCGCATGCGTGTGCGGCAACGCGTGGGCAGTCCAGGGCGGCACGATCGTCGGCGGTCAGGGCGCGATTGCGACGCAAGGCGCCACGACGAACGTCTCGCAAGCCAGCGACAAGATGGTCGTCAACTGGAAAAGCTTCGATATCGGTCAGAGCGAGACCGTCAATTTCGCGCAACCGACGGCGTCGTCGGCCGTGCTCAACCGCGTGGTGGGCGCGACCAAGGCAACGGAAATCCTAGGCGCGCTCAACGCGAACGGCCGCGTGTTCGTCGTCAACCAGGCGGGCGTGATGTTCGGCAAGACGGCGAGCGTGAACACCGATAGCCTCGTCGCGTCGACGATGGACATCGACACGCAGCAGTTCATGGACGGCGGCCGCGCGAGCGGCAGCGAACGCCTGCTCGATCTGAAGGCGGGCAGCGGCAGCGCGCTCGTCAGCAACGAAGGCAAGCTGAACGCGAAGACGCAGGTCGCGCTGCTGGGCGGGCAAGTCGTCAACACGGGCAACATCCGCGCGAACGGCAACGTCACGCTGGGCGCAGCCAGATCGGCGACGCTCGGCATCAAAAACTCGACGTTCTCGGTCACGCTCAACGCACCGGAGCTCAACGCGATGGTGAGCAACGACGGCCTCGTCGTGTCGCAGGGCGGCGACGTGCGTCTGTCGGCGATGGGCACGGGCGACGCGTTGCGCAAGGTCGTGACCAACACGGGCACGCTCGAAGCGCACACGGCGAAGCTCGGCACGGGCGGCGCGATCGTGCTCGGCTCCGATGCAGACGGCCAGGTCAGCGTCAGCGGCACGCTCGCGGGCGACAAGAGCATCAGCATCGAAACGGCGCCGCGCGTGCAAGGCGCGAAGGGCGGCGCGGTTGCGATCGAGCAAGGCGCGCGCTTGCAGGCGTCCGATATCGCCATCAACGCAGCGGGCAACACCACGACGAGCGCGGGTGCCTACATCGCCGACCGCCTCACGTTGTCGGGCGACAACGTGATCGTCAACAGCGCGATCGATGCAGGCAACGTCAATCTGAATGCCCGTCTGAACGTCCAGCAGAACGCGAATGTCAGCGCAGCCGCGAAGGGTGTCGTCAACGTGTCCGGCGGCAGCGTGACGCAGGCCGATGGCGTGATCACGCGCGGCCAGGCAATCGCGATCGCGGGCGCAGCGGACAACGGCGCCGTGAAGACCGCGACGCTGCAGGGCTCCGACATCCGCGTGAGCGGCAAAAACGTGACGCTCGCGGGCGACGTGCTCGCCGACCAGCGCCTCGAAGTCAGCGCCGCGCAAGGCGGCAACATCACGGCGGCGAAGCAGTTGAAGGCCAGCAACGGCTCGGTGATGGTCAATGCGACGACTGGCAACGTCGTCACGAACGGCGCGGTCAGCGGCAACGATGTGCAACTGACGGGCGCCAAGGTCACCGTCAATGCCGATGTCAACGCGATGCGCGACATCGTAGTGAGCGGCGGCGCGGGCGGCGTGAACCAGAACGCGAACCTGACGAGCACGGCGGGCAACGTGAACGTGTACGGCTCGGGCATCGACCAGGCGAACGGCGTGACGACGACAGCGGCAACGGGCGTGAATCTGCAGGCGATGCCTGCCGCGAACGGCACGGCGCCGGGCGCCATCCACGCGCAGGCGATCAACGCTGCTTACGTGAACATCGGCACGACGGGCGGCGCGGTCTCGCTCAACGGCGACATCAACGCCGACGGCGGCATCAACGTCAACGCGATGAACGGCGCGCTGGTCGCGCAGAAGTCGATGAAGGCCGCGCACGGCGCAATCAACCTGAACGCCGATTCGATTGCGGCCAACGGCGCGATCGACGCGAATCAGGTGCAATTGCAGGCCAACGGCATCGATCTCAACGCGCCCATCACCGCGAACGCCGACGTCACGATCGACGCGCGCATGGGCCAGGTGACGCAGACGCGCGACGTGGTCAGCAAGTCGGGCAACGTCGCGATCACGGGCGGCACGATCGACCAGGCAGCAGGCGTCAAGACGACGGCCGCGAATCAGGTGCGCCTGATGGCCAACGCGACATCGAATGGCCAGACGTATTCCGGCGGCGTCGCGAACATCGCGAACGCTTCGGGGCGCGACGTTAGCGTCGGCGGCCGGAGCGTGAACCTGAACGGCGCGCTGACGGCTGACAGCACGGTCCAGGCGGATGCATCGATGCCTGGCGGCGTCATCACGCAGAAAGGCGCGCTGACCAGCGACTACGGCAGCATCAACCTGCGCGCGGAGACGATCCAGCAACTGGCTTCGTCGAACACGAAGGCCGGTTACAGCGTCGCTCTGCAGGGCAGCAAGATCGCGTCGGGCGAGATCGCGGCGGGCAACATGATCAACCTGAGCGGCCAGGAGGTAACGCTCGGCGGCAAGCTGAGCGCGCCGCAGGTGTCGGTGCCGGCGAATGCGAAAAACGCGGCGGGCAATATCGTGATCACGCAGTCGGGCGGGCAATCGCAGCAACCGGTGCAGCCGTCGCCGGAGCAGATCAGCGGCGATCCGTCCCAGCACGCGCCGTGGCAGCCCGCACCGGAGCAGACCAGCGGTGATCCGTCCCAGCATGCGCCGTGGCAACCGGCGCCGTATCAGATGAGCGTCAATCCCGCTACGCAGTCTCAATCGCAATCTATCGCGATGAATCCGGCCGTCCAGCGCTGACGGGCGCGCCGAACCGGGGCGAAGGAGTGGCGCATTCCGCGCCTTGCCGCTGGTTCCTTTGACCGAGCACTACGTCGCGCATGATCTGACGGGCCGCACGGCCTCGTGCGACACCCGTCGGAACGCACACGCGCCGCCGCGCTCCCGGTCACTTTCTTTTTCCACGTATCGATACTTCGCGGCTCATCGCGCGCTGTGTCGCGACGTCGTCCCGTCCTCGAACTTCGCTGTCCCTGCCGTTTTGAATCCCTGTCCAGCTACTTCCGTGTTTCCGCGTCTCCCGCGCGCCTTGCTGCCGCTGCTGGCCGCGACCACACTGCATCCCGCCGCCCAGGCAGGCGAGCTGGGCGTCACGTCCGGTGAGCTGCTGCAGCAGACCCCCGCGTTGAATCGCGCGCCGGCCTCCGAGCCCGGATTCGACGCCCGTAAGCCGCCGCCACCCGCTGCCGCAAGCGACGGCGCTTCCGCCGAAGGCGAGCTCAGCTTCACCGTCGTGGATTTTCGCTTCGACGGCGAGCTTTCCGCCGCCGAGCGTGACCGCATCGAGCCGCTGCTCGCGCCGCTGCGCGCGCATCCGACGACGTTGCGCCAGTTACAGGCGCTGCGCTCCCAACTGACGGAAGCGCTGTATCACGATGGCGAAACGCTCGTCAGCGTTTTGCTGCCCGTGCAGACCGTGCCGGACGGCATCGTGCGCTTTACGATCCTGCGCGGGCATATCGAACACGTGCATGTGAACAACGGTTCGCAAGTCGACACGGCCCGCATCGAGTCGCTGCTGCGAGGCCGTCACGGCGATGCACCAGACCTGCGCGACATCGACGAAGGCGTGCGCGTTCTCGCCCAGGTGCCCGGCGTCGGCGACGTGACGCCCGTGCTCGCACCGGGTAGCGGGCCAGGCGGGACGGAGGTGGTCGTGAACGTTCCGCCGGGCCGTTCGGGCTATTTCGCCGTCAGCGCCGACAACGCCGGCGCGCCGGAAGCCGGCGCATATCGCGTCGGCTTGCTGGGCGGCGTGAACAACCTCGTCGGACGCGGCGACCGGCTCGAAGCGACCGTGTATGCGACGACGCCCTATCCATTTCAGACGGATGCCGGGCGCGGCGGAAGAACGCTACTGGGGCGCGTCTCCTGGGACGCGCTGACGGGCATCGGCGCGAGCCGCGCGGGCGTGGCGGCCTCGCGGGTCGACTATCGGCTCGGCGGCGATTTCCAGGGTCTCGGCAGCGGAACGGCGCAGGTCGCGAGCCTCTATGCGAGCACGCCGCTCTTGTGCAGCCGCGAGACCTCGCTCGATCTGTCGGGCGAATTCGACTACAAGTCACTCGATGACGAGCGCTTCGGCGAGCTGCTCGAAAGCCGCCGGCACAGCGTCGTGGCAGCGGCGCGCATCGACGGCAGCCGCACCCACGAACTCGACGGACGACGAGGCGCAGTGCGCTACGGATTGGGCTTGTCGTACGGCACCACGCAGCGCACTGACATCGACCGCACCGCCGCCGGCGACGGCGTGGCCGGGCTGGGCAGCCGGCCCTTCGTCAAGATCGAACCGTCCGTCAGCGTGACGCAGAACGTATTGCCGGGCCTCGCGCTGTCCGCGCAGCTGCGCGGTCAATGGGCGAATCGCAGTGTCGACGGATCGGAGCGGATGAGCCTCGGCGGACCGGCGGGCGTGCGCGCATACGGACTGAGCGAAGCCTCGGTCGACGAAGGGGTGATCGTCACGCTGTCGGCGCTGCAGACGCTCGTCAATCAGCCCAACGTCGCGGTCGCGGCCTTCTATGACGGCGCGCGCGGCCGCGTGCGCGGCGACGGCAGCCTGCCCGGCGCGTCGACCACGCTGCAAGGCGCAGGCGTCGCGCTGAACGTCGGATGGAAGCAGGCGCAGATGCAACTGAGCTACGCGCATTCGATCGGACGCACGGACATGGGCACGCACAGCCAGCAGGTGTGGGTCACGCTCAGCAAGCTTTTCTAGCGCAATCTCGGCCGGCACAGCACGTACGTCTTGCGCGCCGCCGCCGGCGGCCATTGAAGACCGCCGCCGCGCCGAGCGCGCTCAGGCGTCGCCCAGATCCTCGTATTGCGCCGCGTAGAGCCGCGCGCGCGTGCCTGTTCTCGCGCGGTCCCAGATTTCCTCGTCGGTGAGTTCGGTCTGGATCAGTTCGATGGGCATCCCGCCATCGACGATCGCCGCCACGCGAAAACCGTCGATCGGCTCGTACGGACCGAGGATGACTTCCCTTCCCTCGATGGCCTTGTCGAGATCGTCGACCGTGAACGCCGGATGCGGCACCGTGCGCATCAAGGCGGGCAGCGGACTATCCGCTTCGAAGCGGTGGTACTGGATGCGCGCGAGCGAGCAATCGCTATCGCTCGTGTACATCCCGTACTGGGCGCTGTAACGTTCGCCGTCGCGCGCCTGGCTGGTCGGAATGCCCAGGTGATGGAATTCGTAGGTCACGTCGTTACGCATGAACATGATGATCGCCTCCCAACGCGTGCCGGCGATTCGCGGCCGGCACTGTGGCATGCAAAAAAGTTGCGGGCGTGAGCCGCTTACAGCGTCACGCGGGTGATGCCGCCCTCGGACAGCAGCCGCACGCGCTCGCCCGCGTAGAACATCGGGCCGTCGGCGCGCTGCGTGATCGCGCGCAGCGAGCCGTCGTCGAGGCGCACGGTGATTTCGACGCCGCGCTTCTGCTCGAAGTGGTGCTGCACTTCGTTGCCCGCCACCGCGCCCGCCAGGCCGCCGATGATCCCCGTGAGGATCGAGCCGCGTCCGCCGCCGATTGCGCTGCCAGCGATGCCGCCCAGCGCGCCGCCGCCGATCGTGCCGAGCAGACCGGGCCGGCCGTTGCTGTCGTCGATCATGACGCCGCGCACGCTTTCGACGGTGCCGAAGCGCACCGACGACTCACGCTGCGCCTGCGATGCGCTGTAGACGTCCGCCGAGCCGCCCATGCTCGCGCAACCGCTCAGCGCGACGGAAACGAGAAGTGCCGATGCACATGCTGTAACGAATGACCTGTTCATGATGTTCCCCTCAAGGTGCGGCGGATCGCTGTGTCTGGCGCGCTGCGTGCTGTTCGATGGGTGCATCTTGCACGCGCAGAATGAGGGAAAAATGAGGGCCGCTTGCGCTCGCGTCATTTCGGTCCAGCCTGAAACGTCGCTGCCGCAAACGGCGCTACGATAGCTTCGACATCCTCTGAGGAGCGCTGCAATGAAACGCGAAGTGATCCGGGTCGAACCGCTGTCCGGCTGGCTCGAGCGATGGAAGGCGCCGACTTCCGTCGTCACGCGGCACTCCGACACGATCTACGTGTCGGGCCTGCCGCCGTTCGATCCCGCGACAGGCGAGGTCGCCGATGTGCCGCTCGAACGGCAGACGGAACTCGTGCTCGAACAACTGAAGCTATGCGCCGAGACGGCGGGTTCGTCGCTCGACAAGGTGCTCAAGTGCAACGTCTACTGCACGTCGGTCGAGCAGTTCGCCGCCGTCAACGCGATCTACGCGCGCTATTTTCCGCATGATCCGCCCGCGCGCATTTTTGTCTGCGTGCCCGCGTGGCCGGGACGCTTCGACATCGAAATCGATTGCATCGCAGCCGTTTGATCCGCGCCGCGCCCTGGGAGAACACGATGTTTTCAGTGCTGTTCGAAGTGCAGCCGCGCGGCGACCGATGGGACACGTACCTCGGCTACGCGAAGATGCTCAAACCCGAACTGGAGCAGATCGACGGCTTCGTCGACAACGTCCGCTATGCGAGCCTCACGCGCAACGGCTGGCTGCTGTCGCTGTCCGGCTGGCGCGACGAAAAAGCGCTGGTGCGCTGGCGCACGCAGGCGACGCATCACGGCGTGCAGGAAAAAGGTCGCTCGCAGACGTTTCGCGATTACCGCTTGCGCGTCGGCCAACTGACGCACGACACGCGTTTGCCCGACGGCCACACGTTGCGCGAACAACGGCTCGACGAAACCGAAACGGGCGACGCCACCACCATCGTGCTGATCGACGCGCGTCGCGCCGCCGACTGGGCCAAGCGGTCCGGCGCGCATGAAGTGGCCGGCGCGCTGGGCCTGCGCGCCGATGCGGCGGGGCTCGTATCGTGGGATGTGTTCGACGCCGTGCTGACGCCCGGCGACGTCATCCTGCTCACCGCATGGCGCGACGCCCGGGCCGCCGAGGCTTATGCGGACGCGCTGGCGTTGCCTGACGGTGCGCGGCTGCGGATCGTGCGCGTGGTGCGCGACTACGGCATGTACGAGCGACGCGAGGCGCCGCAATACTATCCGGACGCGCCGCAAGTCGAATGACGCGCCACGCGGCTAGCGCTCGCTTTCCGGAAAGTCCGCGCCGACACTCGTTTCGCGCCACGCTTCGATATCGGCGAGCGTCGCATGCAGCCGCTTCGAAACGGCATCGACGCCGAACGCGCCCAGCACGAGGTGGCGCGGCGGGTGCTGCGTTTCGGTGATGCGGATCATCGCCTGCGCGGCGCGCGCCGGATCGCCCGGCTGGTGGCCGCTGTACTGCGCCGTCGTCTGCATGCGCTTGCCCGCCGTATCCGCATAGTCGCCGATGCGGTTGGGCGTCTGCTTCAGCGAGCGGCCCGCCCAGTCGGTGCGAAACGGCCCCGGCTCGATGCACGTCACGTGGATGCCGAGCGGCCCGGCTTCCGTCGCGAGCGAGTCGGACCAGCCTTCGACGGCATGCTTGCTGGCCGCGTAATAGCCCGAACCAGGAAAGCCCGCAAGCCCCGCCACCGACGTGATGTTGAGCACATGCCCATGGCGCCGCGCGCGCATGCCCGGCAGTACGGCGCGCGTCATCGCGAAGAGGCCGAACACGTTCACGTCGAACTGCGCGCGGATCTCTGCTTCCTCGCCTTCTTCCACCGACGCCTGGTAGCCATAGCCCGCATTGTTCACGAGCACGTCGATCGCGCCGAAGCGCTGCTGCGCAGCATCGACGGCGGCGGCGATCTGCGCGGCATCCGTCACATCGAGCTTCACGCGGCACAGGCGCGCATCGGCGTCGCTGCCGGGCTCGGCGAGCTCGTCGAGCGATGCCACATTGCGCGCCGTCGCCACACAGCGCCAGCCCCGATCGAGCACCGCGCGAGCCAGTTCCTTGCCGAAGCCGGTTGAACAGCCAGTGATGAACCAGACGGGCGTCGTGGACGTGGGCATGCGAAACCTCCTCGAAGTGAAATGGGCGATGTGTCGTTGAACGCGCAACGACCGAAAATACTAGCTGCTAGACGCGCAGCGTGCAGGTGGACTGACCAATTGCGCCTGTCTCACTTGCGGCCGACCAGATATTGGACGCCTTCAGGCCCGTAGTATTCCGAATGCCTTACATTGGCTTGCAAATGGAACACGTCGCCCGTCTCGTACATGTGATCCGTTGCGCCGATGCGGATCGTCAGCCGACCATGCAGGATCAGCGCCTTGGCTTCGAAAGGGTGCTCGTGATGGTCGAGCACGCCATTCGGGTCGCGCGTCACCGTCACGATTTCCTCGAAGCCCTCGCGCTTCAGTGCTTCGATGAATTCGTCGCGTTCCATGATGTCCTCCCGTATTGCCTGCATCGCGTGCATATTGCGTGCGGTTTGCGCGGCGCGGCAGCCCTACCAGCATAGACCTTTTCGCGTCGCGGGACCGGCCGCCTCGCGCGCGGTAAACTCGCGGGCGAACCTGCCTCATTTCCACGCCACACGGAGATTCCTTCATGCGCCAGGCCATTCGCCATCTGAACGTGCGGGCGCGCGTTCGCGGACTGTTCGACTTCACCTCGCAGGTTGCCGCATTCGTGCGGGACGAATCGATACAGACGGGCGTGCTCACGGTGTTCTGCCGTCACACGTCGGCGTCGCTGCTGATTCAGGAGAACGCGGACCCTTCCGTGCAGCGCGACATCGAGCGCCACTTCGCGATGCTCGCGCCCGAAGACTCCGCGCGTTACGAGCACGACACGGAAGGCCCCGACGATATGCCCGCGCATCTGCGCACCGCCATGACGCAGGTGCAACTGTCGATACCCGTCGAGCATGGCCGCCTCGCGCTCGGCACGTGGCAAGGCATTTATCTGTTCGAGCATCGCGCGCGGCCGCAGGAACGCGACATCGTGCTGCATCTGATCGGCGAGTGACCAATAAACCAGGATCATCAACGAGGAAAACGACTCATGAGCTTGCGTGCGCATCTACTTTTCGCGGCGGCATCGCTCGCCGTGCTGACGGCGGGCTGCACTCACACGGGGCCCGTCGAGTTCTCGGTATCGGGTGCCGACGCGCCGACGCTCAACGCGTCGAGCGACATGGATTTCGGCCCGATGGACCGCACCATCGCGCAGTGCAAGACGGTCTCGTTGAACGCGGGGCCGGGGCGATGCACGAAGGTGCGCGCTTACGAATCGTGCATGAAGAGCAAGGGCTACATCACCGTGCTCGGACCGGAGAATCCGAAGGGCTGTGGCGATCCGGAATGGGAACAGGACGTGCGCAAGTGGCTGCAATGATCCGTTCCCGAGCGGTTCGGCGCGCCCGCATGTTATCCACAGATTCTGTTGAAAGACCTGTGGAAAAGTACCGGGCACACGCGCTATCTGTCTGAAGAATCAGGCATTCCTGATGCGCTTCCATCAAACAGCAATCGACGACGCCAACGATTGCGAAGTTCTATTGGCACCCGTGCATTGAATGTCCTTCAATTCAGGGTTCCGATAATTGACTGGCCTGACGGAGAAACCTGGATGAAGACGGCTGACTCGGCAAAGATCGTGCATGAAATCGCGGAATCCACGGACAGCCCAGAAGAAGTCGTATCGCAGATGTACTCGGATGCCCTCGCGGCGTATCAGCGCGACGCGCGCATTCTTGACTATGTGCCGCTATTTGCGGCCAAGCGCGTACGCGACACGTTGCGTTCGCGGTCGTCAAAGTGACGCTTCGGGCTGAACGCTCGCCGCGCGGTTCCACATTGTCATAGCAGCTTCGCCGCCGCGCGCATGCGGCGCTTGCGCTCTTTCGCGAGCGCGTCGAGCGCGCGCGCGCTGGCTGCTTCGTCAGGGAATACGTTCAGGTGATCGCGCAGCAATTGCTCGCTCGCCACGACGTCGTTCAACTCGCCGAAGCGCTTTTGCAGTTTCTTCAGTCCCTTGATGGACTTCAGCTGCTTTTTTGCCAGCATCGGCTCGAAGAACTCCGTCAGATAGCGCAGCTTCTTGCCCGCCTTGCGAACCTCATGGAACGATGCGTAGTCGGAGCGCTTGGCGTGTGCCGCGCGCTTCATCCGCTTTTCCATCGACTTTTGCGCGGCGCCGAGCCGCTTGCGGGCGAATTTCGGTAGCGGCGTGCGTTCGTGCGCAGTGTTCAACTCGCGGTTCGCTTCCTTGAGCGCCTCGCGCAGCGCGGTCTTCACGTTTGCGCTCTCGATGGTCTCGCGGCTGGCTTCGAATGTCTCTGCGCGCGCGGCCCGCAGCGCGTCGCGCGCCTGGTCGCGGGCATCTGCTGTGCTGTCGAGCAATCCGATCAGGATGTCCCAGTCGCGCGTCTTGCCGGCCGCATTGGCGAAGAACTTGAAGAGCGCGCGCTGCTGCTCGTCGAACGTTTCGTCAAGCAGCGGGCGATACGCCCACAGCAACGTCCGCAGCCGCCGCAACGAAACGCGCATCTTGTGCAGCACTTCCGCATCGTGATCGCGTTGCAGCGCGGCGACGCAGGACACCGCATTGTCGATCAGCGGTGCGGCGTAATGCGAGAAGTGGGCTTGTGCGTTGCCATCGTGCGGCAGGCCGTTTTGTCTGTCGGCTTTCATCGTGCTCCCTGACTGTCTGCTGACCCTATCGTGTTCGGAGCAGCAAGCAGGGTTCCTGCCAGGCGTCGGCGGCGCACGATGCTGCGGCGCACGATGCCGCAGCGAATGGCCGACGCGTGAAGGCTATTGACCGCTCAGCAGAAGGTCGCACGCGTCCGGCTCGCAGCCGGCGGTAGCGGACAGGGTCAGCGGCGGCCACGGACGGCGCTCGGCTGCAATGAAATCCTCAACGCGCTTGAGAATCTGCCAGAACGCGTTTTCGATCGCGCCGGCAGCGCCGTACGCCGACGCCGTCAAGGTCCAATGGCGCAATTGCGGCTCGCCGTGAAAAGCGCGCACGTCGATGCACGCCGACTCCTCGCACAGCGTGACGACGAAGTCCATCTGCGGCGCCCATTCGCTGGTGAATTCCAGCCAGCTCTTGGGATTGAGCAGATCCAGACTCGAAAAACCATGGCGCAACTCTCCCATTGCCGCTGCATGAACCTTGTCGGCGGGTTCGAGACCTGCGCTGAATGCGTCGAAATGCAATCCGTCCAGCTCGCGTAGCAAGGCTTCGGCCAAGATGCTAAGCGTCGCGTTGTCCCGGCAGAGGAACAGCACTCTTTGTTTTCTGGTCACCCTACACCCCGTCATGCCGATTTTATTTTTTGCGGGATTCTGAGCGCACAGTTTTTCATATTGGTGACAGAATCCCAATCGCCAAACGATTCGCCGCAAGACCGTTTTGGTACCACGACAATTTGCGTTCAGCCAGCCAGCGTTAACGATAATCAAGATCGCGGCGGCCGGTTCTGCGCTTGCAGATTCCGCGCAAAGCGGCTCGTGGCGCGGCTTCGAGCGGGATGCAGCGCCGCACCGGGCGCTGCAGAATCGAAAATCGGCGGATGTATCGCCGGGTCAGGGGTAGGGTTATTTCGACGCGCCTTACGCGTTGATTACTTGACGATCGCGAGCAATTCGACTTCGAACGTCAGGTCGCTGTTCGGCGGAATCACGCCGACGCCGCGCGAGCCGTAAGCCGTCGCGGCCGGGCAGGTCAGCTTGGCTTTTTCGCCCACTTTCATCGTCGCGACACCTTGCGTCCAGCACGGAATCACGCGGCCGAGCGGAAACTCCGCGGGGCCGCCGTGCTTGGCCGAGTTGTCGAACTCGGTGCCGTTCGCAAGCGTGCCGCGATAGTTGACGCGCACGACATCGGCGGCCGTGGGCTGCGGTCCGCTTCCCTGCGTCAGGTGTTCGACGACGACGCCGGAGGGCAATTTCTCCGTCGATGCAGCGTTAGCGTTAAGCGCCACCGATGCGAGCGCGGCCGCGGCGAGCAGGGCAACAACTGATTTCACGCGTATCTCCTTGGGTTGAAAAGCGAGCCCCATTCTAGCGGATCGACTCTTCAGCGCAGGCGAGCTGAATCAACTTGCTACAAATGAAACGGTCGCCGCGCATCGCGTGATCTCACGCGATGCGCGGCAATGAACGCGAAACAGATGGCGTTCGTCAGATCTTCGGAAAATCGACGACGGTGTCGTTCACGCGGTTGAACAGGTTCGTGAAGGTGATGTCGGCGATCGCGAGCAGCGTCTCGACGATCTGCTGATCGTTATAACCCGCTGCCTTCACGGCATCGACGACGCCGGCGGGCACCGTGCCGCGCGACGTGAACACCGTGCGCGCAAACGTTGCGAGGGCGTTCAGGCGCGCGTCGGCCGCGCCGCGTCCTTCGCGCAGCGCGACGACGTCGTCGGCGGCGATGCCGGCTTTCTTGCCCATCAGCGAGTGCGCCGCGAGACAGTAGTCACAATCCACCGCACCGCTGATCGCGAGCTTGATCGCTTCGAGATCCTTGCTTGACAGTGCGCCCTTGCTGAGCGCGTCGCCCGTTGCGAGCACGATTTGCAGCGCGGCGGGGCTGTTCGAGCCGATGCCGGCGTAAGCATTCGGCACCATGCCGACAGCGCGCTTGATACCTGCAAAGAGATCGGCTGCCTGGCCGGTAGCTTCGCTGACGGGTTGGCGATTCAGACGTTCCATGATGTTCTCCAGATTCATTAAGGTGGTTGGCTTGCGCGACTGGGTCAGCGCATGGAGGTCATTCTAGGAACGGTGGTTGCTTCGGTGAATGCTGGTTCAAATCACGTTTATGCTCGATCGGCTCATCGGCGCGCGAGTCCGCTCTGCTATATTCGTGCGGGATGTACCCGATAACAGTCCGATAACAGCGTCGTCACGGGAGAGCCTGTCATGAGCACTCACGGGGTCATGCAAACCATGCGTCGGTTCGCGATCGTCATGCTCGCGCTATTGGGCCTGTCGCTCGGCGCGCTCAGCTGGGCCGACGACAACGCCGCGGCGCTCAAGGACAAATACGACGCGCTCGCGCCGCAGCTCAAGTCGAACGCGTTCCATCGCCCGATCCATCTGGACTCGGAAGAAACGTCGAACACGCTAAAAGGCGATATCTACGCAGTCGTCGATTATCCGTTCGCCACCGTCAACAGCGCCTTCAACGATCCGCAGCAAGGTCCGTCGAACTGGTGCGACGTGCTGATCCTGCATCTGAACACGAAGTATTGTCGTGCGTCGGTGAGCGGCAGCGGCGCGACGATCAGCATGAACGTCGGCAAAAAAACGGAACAGGACATCTCCGATACGTACCGCGTGCAATTCAATTACCGCTCGGTGGCGACGAGCCCGGACTATTTCCAGGTGGATCTCAGCGCAGCGACGGGACCGCTCAGCACGAAGGACTATCGGATCATGCTCGAAGCCGTCGACATCGGCAAAGGGCGCACGTTTCTCCATCTGACGTACTCGTATGGTTTCGGCACGGCTGGGCGCCTCGCGATGAAGACCTATCTCGCGACCATCGGCAGCGCGAAAGTCGGCTTCTCGAAGAGCCCGGATGGCGACTATATCGGCGGCGTGCGCGGGCTCGTCGAGCGCAATACGATGCGCTATTACCTCGCAATCGACGCCTACCTCGGCTCGCTTGCCGCCCCCGCAGACAAACGCGTCGATCAACGCTTCGCCACGTGGTTCGATGCGACCGAGCAGTATCCGCGTCAATTGCACGAACTCGACCGGCAAGCGTACCTGCAGATGAAGAAGAACGAGTATCAGCGCCAGCAAACGGCGCAATAGTTCGGGATTCTCTTCGCGGGCTCAGGCGCGCCGCATGCCGCAGCGCAAACCCGCGTGCACTGAAGCCGCGCCGTTCATCCGCGCGCATTCGCATTCCACGCACGGCGATTCGATGTGCAACGCAATAACTTCAGACGGCAGCGAGCTTGAATGCGGAAACAGTATCGTCGAGTTCGCGGCCCTGGTCGCGCAGCGATCGCGATGCAGCGGACGCCTGTTCGACGAGCGCGGCATTCTGCTGCGTCACCGTGTCCATCTGCGAGATCGCCTGGTTGACCTGTTCGATGCCGCGGCCCTGCTCTGCCGAAGCGGCCGCGATCTCTTCGACAATCTCCGACAGGCGCGCGACGGCCAGCTTCACGTCCGCCATCGTGCGCCCCGCGTCGTCGGCAAGTGACGAGCCGTTCTGGACCTCCTGCACGGAGCGCGCAATCAGTTCCTTGATCTCCTTCGCCGCTTGCGCGGAACGTTGCGCGAGGCTGCGCACTTCGCCCGCGACCACTGCGAAGCCGCGCCCTTCTTCACCTGCACGCGCTGCTTCGACGGCGGCATTCAGCGCGAGGATGTTCGTCTGGAACGAGATGCCCTCGATGATCCCCGTGATCTCCGCGATCTTGCTCGAGCTCGTGCTGATCGCTTCCATCGTCGTCACCACGCGTTCGACGGTATCGCTGCCGCGTTGCGAGATCGCCGATGCATTCGTCGCGAGCGCCTTCGCATGCTGCGCGCTCTCCGCGTTCTGCTTGACCGTCGATGTCAGCTGCTCCATGCTCGCGGCCGTTTGCTGCAGCGACGCAGCCTGCGCTTCCGTGCGACGGCTCAGGTCGCTGTTGCCCGTCGCAATCTCGTCCGTTGCCGTCGACACATTCGCGCTGCTGGAGCGCACGCGGTCGACCGTTTCGGTGAGCCTGTCGTTCATCTCGCACAATGCCTTCAGCAGCTCGCCTGCTTCATCGTTGCGATCCACGACGATGCGGCTCGTGAGATCGCCCATCGCGACCGTGCGCGCGACTTCGACGGCGCGCGTGATCGGCTGCGTGATCGAGCGCACCATGCGCACGCTCAATACCAGCGACACGGCAATCGCCAGCGCACTCACGCCGAGAATCACGCCGCGCAGCAGCGCATAGCGCGCCTCGAAGCTCTGCACGGTCGCATCCTGACGGCTTCGCGTATAGCTCGCGTAGGCATCCGTCGCCTTGACGAGCGCGGCCAGCAGCGGGCGGCACTGGTCGTCCATCTTTCTGATCGCTTCGTCGCGGCGATGGGTCAGCGCGAGATTCACGATGTCGAGCGCAACAGGACCGTACAGCGCTTCGACGCGATTCATTTCGGCGACCAGCGAACGAGCCGTTTCGCTCGTGTCGGTCGCACTGTCGATCATGTGGTTGAGCTGCTTGAGCTTGATGCCGACGTCCTCGTGCGCGCGATTGACCGCGGCTTTCTCGAGTTCGAAATCGGCGGCCGTCGTGACGAGCACAAGATTGCGCGCGGCAATCGCGCGGCGATCGACGGCCGCGCGCACTTCGGCTGCCACCTGCGCGCGCGCGTCGATGCCATGCACATACTCGCCGAATGCGTGCGTCGTGTCCGCCAGACTGAAGAGCGCGACGACGGATATGACGACGGCAATGGCCGCCATCGAAAGAAAACCGATGAATAGCCTCGTCTTGATGGTCAAAGTGTTTTTCACTGCTGGCCCCCGGTACGAACGTCGGAATTGGTAACTTCGATGAATGTTTTCGTGCAGAGAACGCCCGCTCTCAGGTAGCTTCCGGGCGCCTGTCGAACCGCCAGCGACGCTCATGGCGCACCGCGCGGTTCTTCCTTCAGCCAGCGATGCGCTCGTCGCGCCCGCCCAGCATTTAACATTTGAAGGCTAGCAAAGGGTAGGTGCCAAGCCGATGACCCACAATCTGGGGAATTCCCCCCTAAAGTTTTTGAACGGGCGCACAACGGCGGTGGAACGCGCACGACGGGCGCGGGGCCAGAGCCGCACGCGCACGTCCCGGCGAATTCCGCCGGAGGGCAAACTAAGCAATGTTCGGTAAATGGGGGCGCGTGTGGGTAAGCGGCCGCGCTAGTCCCAGTTCTCGTCGATCCATTCGATCGCCCACGTTCGCGCACACGTCATGGCGTCGGATTCGTCGACGAACGAATCGATGTCGCCCGATTGATGGACTTCGGCCGGGGCATTGGCCGCTGCCGGCCGGGTGAGTTTGGCCTGGGCGACGTAGTGGCCGTCTTCGTCGTGCCGCGCCCGGCAGTCGATATGGAATCCCTTGTAGTCGAAATGCATGGCAAACCTCCTGTAGCGAAGAAAGTGCGATGCAATGCGGGTCTGGGTTTCTCCCGGCGAATGGTCGAATCCTAGCATGGCAAATAACAGGCTGGTCCCGTGGATTTGCGCTGCACTGCACGCATCGGCGGACGCTGCCCGTCTCGCGGGCGGCGCTTTCGTGTGAAAAAGCTGCAACAAAATGCGCGGGCTTTCCCCATCGCCCGTAGGGTTTCGTCGCCAGCGGCACAGTCTTGCGGTCTCGCGAACCGGCCCGCGCGCCGCCTGTAGCCGGCTTCGGGCGAGCCGGCATGTAGGTAGCACGCCGGTTGGAATACCTGTTGCTGCGTTTACTTACGAGACGGTCGACGTCAGCGTTCAGAAAATCAGGGGGACATCGCAATGCGCAGCACACCCTTCTCACCGACTCGAAGTCAGGTCTGGACGGCAACGCGCGTCGCCGCGCAATCGATGCCGCCACGCATCCTCATCGTGGACGACTACATCGATAGCGCCGACGCGCTCGCCGCGTTTCTCGACAATGCCGGCTTCGAAACACGCGTCGCATACAACGGCTGCGACGCCTTGAAGATCGCCAACGAATGGCGGCCCGACGGCATCGTGCTCGACATCGCGATGCCGGGCCTGTCGGGCCTCGCGGTCGCGCGCACGCTGCGCGAGACGGCGTCGACGGCTCGCGTACCGCTCCTCGCCTACACCGCGTACGAAGCGGACGATGACTACGAGGCGTTGCGCGCGGGCGGCTTCGACGGCGTGTGCGCCAAGCCGACCGATCCGCTGATGGTCGTCAACATCCTGACGACGCTGCTCGGCCCAGCCGCGTTGAAACGCGCCCGGACGTTGCATTCGTAGGCGTGCCGATCGTTCGCGCCCGCTCGCGCTCGTTCGAATCAGGCACTCGCACGACGCGCGATTCGCCGTCGCTTGTAAGGGACGTTCAGTCCCGTTAATCTGACGCGCATCCCCATCGCGGAGTGCGCCCATGGTCATGCTACGAAGTCTGATTGCGGCTTTCACCGTCGCGTTGCTGACTTCGTGCGCGAGCTTGCCGCCGCAAACGGATCGCGTTCAGACGCACGCCATCCCGCCCGCGCAGGACACGCGCCTCGCCGTCGCCTTCACGCAGCAGGAGAAGGGCCATCCCGACGAGACGGCATTTCATCTGCTGCCCGATGCCGTCGATGCCCTTGTCGCGCGGCTCGTGCTCGCGGAAGCCGCGGACCGCACACTCGATCTCCAGTACTACATCTGGCACGACGACCTGACGGGCCGCGAACTGGGCGCCGCCGTGTTGCGCGCCGCCGATCGTGGCGTGCGCGTGCGGATACTGCTCGACGACCTCGGCACCAATGCCGACGACAACATGCTGCTCGCGCTCGACTCCCATCCGAACGTGCAGATCCGCCTGTTCAACCCTGTCGCCAATCGCACGTTCAAGAAGATCGGCATGGCCACGGAGTTCTTCCGCGTGAACCGGCGCATGCACAACAAGTCGATGATCGCCGACAACGCAGGCGCGATACTCGGCGGGCGCAACATCGGCGACGAGTACTTCGGCGCATCGGCCGATGTCGCATTCGGCGATCTCGATGTGCTCGTGCATGGCCCCGTCGTGAACGAGGTATCGTCGGCGTTCGACCTGTTCTGGAATTCCGATGCCGCCTATCCCATCGACCGGCTGATGGGCCGCAACGCCGATAGCGACGCGCTTCCCGCCGTGCGCAACAAGCTCGACGCCTATCTCGCCTCCGAGGAGAACAACCCCTACGTCGTGAACGCACGCGACAGACTCACACACGTGATCCATTCGCCCGACGCGCAGTTCTCGTGGGGCAAGGCCACGCTGCTCTACGACGACCCCGCCAAAATCACGCGCTCGCCCGGCGATTCGCGAGGCCATCTGATGACGCAATTCAAGGCGCTCGCTTTGCAGCCTGCACAGCAATTGCTCGTCATTTCGCCTTATTTCGTGCCCGGCAAAGAGGGCGTCGCGTGGCTTGCCGGTCTCACGCAAAAGCATGTGCGCGTGACGGTGTTGACGAACTCGCTCGCCGCCACGGATGTCGCTGCCGTGCACGCGGGCTATCAGCGCTACCGCAAGGCGCTGCTCGAAGCGGGCGTGCGGCTCTACGAACTCAAGCCGACGAACAGCGGCAAAGCAACCGACAAGGACGACAAGGCAAACGACAAGAAGCATGTGTTCGGTTCGTCGAAGGCATCGCTGCATGCCAAGACTTATGTGTTCGATCGAAAGCGCATCTTCATCGGCTCGATGAATCTCGATCCCCGCTCCGTCGAGTTGAATACGGAAATCGGCGTGTTCTGCGACAGTCCCGAGGCGGCGGCGCAAGTCGCGGACACCGTGGAACCGGGCCTCGATCGCATTGCATGGCGGCTCGAATTGCGCCCGAATGCGAACGGCACGAGCAGCATCGTGTGGATCGATACGGCACCCGACGGCACGGTGACCGTGCTCGACAGCGAGCCCGACGTGTCGGCGCTGCGCAAGACGGGCATCTGGTTCCTCGGCATTCTGCCCATCGAATCGCAGCTTTGACGAAGGCTGAACAGCCGCGCCTTGTTTACGCGGCGTTAACGCGTAGCGCGCGTTTCTTTTGAAATTCTCGACGGCAACTTTTTTACAGTGCTTGCATCCGGGCTCGTTCCTGACGATATGCAAGCACATCATGACCTCGTTAAAGCACGCTGGAAATCCACGCTCTTCAAGTTCGCGCTGATGGCCGCGAGCCTCGCGCTCTGCAGTGCGCTGCCGCCCGCGCACGCCGAGGCTGCGCCCAACGCTCAAACGGTAGCGGCATCGCCATCGGCAGCGGTATCGGCAGCGGCTGACACGCCCGCGCCTGCTTCGCCCGCCCTCCCGTCTCCCGCCGATATCGTCGCGACGCTGCGCGCGCAGTTCCGCGTCCGCGCCACCGATGCGCTGAAGATCGCGCAAGCCGTATTGACGGAAGCCAACCGCTATTCGATGTCACCCGTGCTGCTGTTGTCGGTGATGGCCGTGGAGTCGGGCTTCGATCCGCGCGCGGTCAGCGCGATCGGCGCGCGCGGGCTGATGCAGGTGCTGCCCGCCGCGCATCCGCGCGCGTTCGCCAACGTGAAGGAACTCGATGATCCCGCCATCAACGTGCGCATCGGCTCATCGATCCTGCGCGACTATCTGGTGCAGTCGGGCGGCGACATCGACGCCGCGTTGTGGCGCTATAGCGGCGGCGGCAAGGGCTATGCGCGCCGCGTCGCGCTGCACATGCGGCGCTTCAATTCGGTGTTGCGCACGGAGCCGGCCGCGCTTGCACGGATGTCGCCGCGCGCGCTGCCGTAGCGTCATTCGCAAAGCGTCATCAACTGCTGCGCAAGTGCATGCGCATGCGGCGTAAGCGCCGCAAAGTCGCGCGCGCAAAGATGCAGACGGCGCGTCGTCCATGCTTCGGACAATGGCAGCACGACGAGATCCGCGTCGTGCAGCGGCTGCGTGCAGGCGGCGGGCAGAATCGCGATGCCGACGCCCGCCGCGATCAGCCGCCCCAGATCGCTGACGTTGCGCAGGCGCACACGATACTGCATCTGTCTGCCAAGCCGCGACGCGCGCTCGGTCAAATGACGCTCGAGCGCCGCATCCGACAGCCCCACGAACGCCTCGTCGACGATATCGGCGAATGCGACGCGCGCATTGCCCGCCACGCGATGTGCGCGGCTCGCCGCCACCACCAGTTGATCGTCGGCGATCATGTGCGTCTGCAGCGCGGCGAGGTCCGCGATATCCGCGACGATGCCGAGATCCGCGCGCCCTTCGGCAACGGCGCGCACGATGTCCGCGCTCGGGCGCTCGTCGATATCGACGGAAAGATCGGGATGCGCAGTGAGAAAGCGGCAGATCTGCTCGGGAAGAAACGAGGCGAGCGCCGCCGTGTTCGACATCAGATGCACGCGGCCCTTGAGGCCTTTCGCGTAGCTGCGCAGCTCGCCGCGCATCTGCTCGACCTGTCCGACGATCAGCCGCGCATGGCGCACGAGCGCCTCGCCTGCGGGCGTGGGGCGCACGCCGCGCCGCGTACGCTCGAGCAACGGCGTGCCGAGCGCCGACTCCATGCCCGAGATGCGCTCGCTCGCCGACGCCAGCGCGAGATGCATCGCTTGCGCGCCGCGCGTGAGGCTGCCCTGCTCGACGACCATCAGGAATAGCCGCAGGTCGGTGAGATCGAAACGCGACGTCGTCATCTTCGGTTGTGGCGAACGCTGGCATCGGAGAATCCCGATTGTATCCGCGAAGCGTGCACGCCTATGATGCGTCGCATGAACAATCTCCTTCTCGTGGCGGGCGCCGGGCTGCTCGCGGGCGGCATGAATGCGCTGGCGGGCGGCGGCTCGTTCGTCACGTTGCCCGCGCTGATCGCGGCGGGCGTGCCGTCCGTCCAGGCGAACGCGTCGAGCACCGTTGCGCTGTATCCGGGCGGTCTCGCAAGCGCATGGGCGTATCGCGACGGGCTCGGCCCCGTCGGCCCCGTTCCGTTGCGCGCGCTGCTCGTCACGACGGTCGTCGGCGGCATAGGCGGCGCGCTGCTGTTGTTGCTCACGCCCGCCAGGACCTTCGACTTCATCGTGCCCTGGCTGCTGCTCGTCGCGACGTTCGCGCTCGCGTTCGGCAAGCGCTTCGGCGAATGGATGCGTGAGCGCTGGCAGATCGGGCAGACGGCCGTGCTCGTCGTCCAGTTCGCGCTCGGCGTGTATGGCGGGTACTTCGGCGGCGCGGTCGGCATCATGATGATGGCTGTGTGGGGACTGCTCGACAGCCGTGAGCTGAAGCTCTTGAACGCGCCGCGCACGCTGCTCGTCAGCGCGGCCAACACGATGGCCGTGGTCGCATTCGTCGTCGCGCAGGTTGTGCATTGGCCCGAAACAGCCGCGATGCTGGTCGGCGCGATAGTCGGCGGCTACGGCGGCGCGCAGGTGGGCCGGCGCGCGCCCGCGCGCGTCATCCGCTACGGCACGCTGGCGCTGACCGCGTGCATCACGGTCGCGTTTTTCGTGCGCGCCTACGGGTCGGGAAGGTAATCGCGCGTGCGGCGCAAACGCTGCGCGCAACGTCTCGAGGCGTGACGCGCACGGGTACGGTCGTGTCGATGGGAGCATGCCCCTCGGGCGTGACGCTGGCATGCGAGCGGGCATGAAAAAGGGCATGAAAAAGGGCATCACTTGAGGGCAATGCGCGACGGGCGATGGCGACTCGCTCGCCTCGGGCGCAAATCGCCTGCTATGCGTCCAGAAATCCTGCTTTACGCGCTATGTGCTCACGCGCCCGCATATTCCGCTACATGCCCGCCGCGCGCTTACGCGCCCGCATATCCCGCTATGCGCCCGCCACGCGCTTATGCGCCCGCGTGCCCCTGCCGATGCTGCGGCTGCTGCGCCTCGTCGACGCGCGGCGCCTGGCGGTGATCGCGCGGTCCTTGCGATCCCTCATGCCCGCGCTGCTCCGCGACGCGCGCCGTTCCCGGCTGCGGGCGATGTCCCGCGTCGGCATGACCGACATGCGAGCCATCGCCGTGTTGCGGCCGATGCGGCGGCTGATGCGCGTACGCCGGCCGCCCGGCATGCTGCGGTCGATGCTCGCCGTGATGCGGCGCCATCGCATGAACGGGCGGATGCCCGCCATGGCGGGCCATCTCGACACGCAGATGCTCGCGCCGACGGAACACTTCCGCGCGCCGGTCGCCGCGCGCATAGAACTGCCGATGCCGCCTGCCGTCCGCTCCCACCACCCAAAGGTAGGTGCTGCCGCCGACGAACACCACATCGCGATCCGCAATGCCCGCGATATAGACATCGCTCGGCGCGGCCACGTACACGGGCGGCGGCGGCGCGGGCGTGCGCACGACAACAACAGGCGGCGGTGGCTGCACCGCGACGACGGCGGGACGCGGCTTCGCAGGCACGCCCGCCGTCGCGATCTGGTGCTCGCTGGTGACGCAACCGGCAAGCCCGGCGAACGCGGCGAGCGCCGCGACATGTGTGGCCAGCTTCATCGTGTTCAAATGCGGCTCCCCGTTTATGTGGTCGTTCTGATTCGCCCGCATTAACGGCAAGTCTTACGGAAGCTTTAGCGCGACAGGCGCAACGCGGGCGCCTGTATCATCGGCGAGTGTCTTGCATTGCCCGTATTGCATCCCGCTTCGCGACATCGACAACCGCTCATGCCATGCCGAGGAGAACAGCGTGAACGTCAGTGACGCCGTCACGTCCCGCAAATCCGTCCGACAATTTCTTCCCACGCCCGTCGCCCCCGACGTGATCCGCCGCGTGCTCGCCACCGCCGCGCGCTCGCCTTCGGGCGGCAATCTACAGCCGTGGCATATCCATGTCGTGGGCGGCGAAGCGCTCGCGCGGCTCAAGCACATCATGCGCGAACGCATCGTCGATGCGCCCAGCGGCGAAGAGACGGAGTACAACGTGTATCCGCCCGCCCTTCACTCGCCCTATCGCGAGCGGCGCTTTCAGGTCGGCGAGGATCTTTACAACAGCATCGGCATCGCGCGCGAAAACCGGCCAGGGCGGCTCGCGCAGTTCGCGCGTAACTTCGCGTTCTTCGATGCGCCGCTCGCGCTCTTTTGCACCGTCGATCGACGGATGGGTCCGCCGCAATGGGCCGACCTCGGCATGTTCATGCAGACGGTGATGCTGCTGCTGCGCGAAGAAGGACTGCATAGCTGCGCGCAAGAATGCTGGGCGCAATATCCGCAGACCATCGGCGCGTTTCTCGATCTGCCCGACGACCGCATGCTGTTCAGCGGCATGGCGATCGGCTACGAGGACACGGACGCCGCGATCAACCAGTGGCGCGCGCAGCGCACGCCGCTCGACGAATTCGCGCAGTTCATCGGCATCTGAAACGCGACGGCCATGCACGCACCGGCTTTGCGTCGAATCGCGCGCGACCGAAAGCGCGCGCGTCACCGCGCCGTCACGATTTGCGCGTTGATGCGAAAATCACGCTTTCATTGCAGCCAAACGTGAGTGCATCCGATGTTCGAAGCCACCATCAACACCGCGCTGCCCAAGGCCGACTTCTATCGGGAACTGGCCTCGCAGGCGCGCTCGCTACTCGAGGGCGAAGCGAATCAGACTGCCAATGCGGCGAACCTGTCGGCGCTGATCTTTCACAGCCTGCCGCAATTGAACTGGGCGGGTTTCTATTTCCTGCTCGACGGCGAACTCGTGGTCGGCCCGTTTCAGGGCAAGCCCGCCTGCGTGCGCATTCCGATCGGCCGCGGCGTATGCGGACGCGCGGCGGACTCGCGCGAAACGCAAGTCGTGCCCGACGTCGACGCATTTCCGGGTCACATTGCGTGCGATTCGGCGTCGCGCTCGGAAATCGTGATTCCGCTGCAAAAGGCCAATGGCGAACTGATCGGCGTGCTGGATATCGACAGTCCGGTGCTCGCGCGTTTCGATGAAGACGACCGTCGCGGGCTGGAAGAAGTGGCGCGTATTTTCGTCGCGTCGCTGAAGTAACGGACACGTGTAACGGACACGTGTAACGGACACGCGTAGCAGACGTGTGGAAGGATTTGCAAAACGGGCCGCTAAACAGCGGCCCGTTTTGCATGGACGCCTCGCGCAAGCGCGGCGTTACAGCGCGCGATTGGGCGTCGCGCCACCCTTGCTCGCGGACTCCAGCGCGGCCGCGACGCCTTGCCCGTAGGCAGGATCGGCCTTCGTGCAATGCTCGATGTGCAGCTTCTGGATCGGCTCCGAGACGCCGTCCAATGCACGCGCCGTGTTATCGAACAGCGCCTGCTTCTGCTCGGCGCTCATCAGGCGGAACAGCGCGCCCGGCTGCGAGAAATAGTCGTCGTCGGTGCGATGGTTCCAGTGATCGGCGGCGCCTTCGATCGACAGCGGCGGCTCGCTGAAATCCGGCTGGTCGAGCCACTCGCCGCGCGTGTTCGGGTTGTACGGCGTCGTGCCGCCCATGTTGCCGTCCACGCGCATGAAGCCGTCGCGATGGTAGCTATGCGTCGGACACCTGGGCGCGTTGACGGGAATCAGGCTGTGATTTACGCCAAGCCGATAACGCTGCGCGTCGCCATACGAAAACAGCCGGCCCTGCAGCATCTTGTCCGGCGAGAAGCTGATGCCGGGCACCACGTTGGCGGGATTGAACGCGGACTGCTCGACATCCGCGAAGTGATTGTCCGCGTTGCGGTTCAATTCCATCACACCCACTTCGATCAGCGGATAGTCCTTCTTCGGCCAGACCTTGGTCAGGTCGAACGGGTTGTACGGCGTATTCGACGCGTCCTTTTCCGGCATGATCTGCACGAACATCGTCCACTTCGGAAATTCCTTGCGTTCGATCGCTTCGTACAGATCGCGATGCGAGCTCTCGCGGTCGACGCCGACCAACGCCGACGCTTCCGCATCCGTCAGATTCTGGATACCTTGCTGCGTGTGCAGATGGAACTTCACCCAGAAGCGTTCCTTGTCCGCGTTGATGAAGCTAAACGTGTGGCTGCCGAAACCATGCATATGCCGGAAAGACTTCGGAATGCCGCGATCGCTCATCACGATCGTCACCTGATGCAGCGCTTCGGGCAGTTGCGTCCAGAAATCCCAGTTGCTCTCGGCACTGCGCAGACCCGAGCGCGGGTCGCGCTTGATCGCGTGATTGAGGTCGGGGAATTTGAGGGGATCACGCAGGAAGAACACGGGCGTGTTGTTGCCGACGAGATCCCAGTTGCCTTCTTCCGTGTAGAACTTCACGGCGAAGCCGCGAATGTCGCGCTCGGCGTCGGCGGCACCGCGCTCGCCCGCGACTGTCGAGAAGCGCGTGAACAGTTCCGTCTTCTTGCCCACCTGCGAGAAGATCTTCGCGCGCGTGTACTTCGAGATGTCATGCGTGACCGTGAACGTGCCGAATGCGCCCGAGCCCTTGGCATGCATGCGGCGCTCGGGAATCACTTCGCGGTCGAAGTGCGCGAGCTTTTCGAGGAACCACACGTCCTGCAGCAATGCGGGACCGCGCGGCCCCGCCGTCTGAATGTTCTGATTGTCTACGACGGGTGCGCCAAAAGCAGTCGTCAGCTTGTTCACGTTGAGCCCTCCAACACTTATCGGATGAATCCGGCGCCATGCCGCCGGATCGTACGGTGGGTTCCTCCAGACGCAACGGCTGCAACGCCTGGGCGGCGACCGTGTTCCGGAGACGAAAAAAGACGGCACGGCGGCCGTCTGGTGCAAGTCGGGAAGCGGGCCGCGCGACGCACAAGGCGCGCGGACCCGTTACTACGGAAGCGATCTTAGTCCCATTCGCAAGAGCAAGCAGGGAAGGGGCGGCCCTATGAGGTTGGACGATTCGATAAAAAAAATTAAGTTAGCGCCTGCTTTATTGTCCTTGTCATATACATATCAGGTTGCTGCCGAATGACAGATAACTAACCAAAGACCGCAACGATACCGCCGATGTCCTCCGCGTTCGCCCACACCGTCGAAGCGAGCTTTGCGACGCTCACGCCCACCGCCAAGCGCATCGCCAGCTACATGCTGGCGAATCTCGAACGCCTCGGCCTCGAAACGGCGGATCAGATCGCGCAGCAGACGGGCACGAGCGGCATTTCAGTGGGGCGCTTTCTGCGCAGCGTCGGCTATCGCAATCTCGACGACCTGAAGCGCGAGCTGCGCGGCGCGCAAACGCGCCCCTGGTTCATCACCGACCGTCTCGACGCCTGGCGCAACGAGCGCGAGCACGCTGGCGCGGACTGTGGTGACTCGCGCGACACGGCGCCCGTCCACTCGCTCGATCTCGAACTCGACGCGATCCGCTACGTTTATCAGCTGGCGCAAGGCGAGGTGTTCGCGCGCATTGCGCAGCGCATTGCCGAAGCGGATGCCGTTTTCATTCTCGGCATTCAATCGACGCGCGGCATCTCGAACGCGTTCTACAGTTACCTCGAATACCTGCGGCCGCGCGTGTTCTACTCCGACGGCATGTCGGGCTCGTATGTCGATTCGCTGAACTCCGAGTTCGCGTCGCCGTATCTGATCGTCACCGACACGCGCGCGTATTCGCGCATCGCGCGCCGCTATTGCGAGGCGGCCGCGCGGCGCGGCCTGCCCTTCACGCTCGTCACCGATCTCTATTGTCCGTGGGCTCGCGAGTTCGCTTGCGACCTGATCCAGGTGAAGACCGACGTCGGTCAGTTCTGGGATTCGCTTGCGCCGCTCACGTGTCTGTTCAACCTGTTGATCACGTCGATTGTCGAACGGCTGGGCCCGACCATCGACGTACGCGTCGCACGCAACCGCGAGTTGCAGCGCGAACTCGATCAATTCGACCTTTGATAGCCATGACCGACAAGCCACAACTCGTCCACATCACGCCCGAAACGCACGGCGTCGAACTCGATCTCGCCTATGCGACCGACAACAATTTCACGGGCAAGCGGATCTACAAGGAAGCGCACTGCCTGCTGCTCGCGTCCGCCGAAGCGGCCTTGCGCAAAGCCATCGAACTCGCGGACAGCGTCGGCATGAAGCTGCGCATTTTCGATGCGTACCGTCCGCCGCAGGCGCAAAAGGTGCTGTGGGACTTTCTGCCCGATCCGAACTTCATCGCCGAACTCGGGCGCGGCTCGAATCACAGCCGCGGCACCGCCATCGATCTCACGCTCGTCGACAGCAGCGGCGAGCCGCTCGACATGGGCACGGGCTTCGACGCGATGGTCAAGGAGTCCGAGCACTTTCACAAAGGGCTGCCGCAGCACGTGCAGCGCAACCGTCTGCTGCTGCTCGGCATCATGCACGCGGCGGGGTTCAAGCACATTGCGAACGAATGGTGGCATTACGAAATGCCGGGCTCGCGCGCGCTGCCTGTCATCGACAACAGCGAAAGCGGTCCTTTCAAACTGATGTAACTGCGTTGGTTCATGGTTGTCCGTTTGCAGGTCTCACACTTTACACACGGAGCGGGTATGAATCTGGTTTTGCGCAATGCGCTAGCGGCAGTGGCCGTCGTCTCGGCCCTGACGCTGACAATGACAACAAGCACGGCATTGGCTGCGACGCCGAAAGACATGCTGGTGATCGCCACCACGCTCGATGAATTTTCGACGCTCGATCCAGGCGAAGTATACGAGCTGGTGCCCGAAGAATATGTGGCAAATACCTATGACCGCCTCGTGCGCGTCGATCTGAAAGACCCGTCGAAATTCAATGGCGACGTTGCGCAATCGTGGACCGTCAGCCCGGACGGGCTCACGTTCACGTTCAAGATCCGCTCGGGACTGAAGTTCCATTCGGGCAACCCGCTGACGGCCGACGACGTCGCGTGGTCGATCCAGCGCTGCGTGCTGCTCGACAAGGGCGCGGCCGCCGTGCTGCAAGGCATCGGCCTGACGAAAGATAACGCGCTGCAAAATATCAGGAAGATCGACGACTCGACGGTCAGCATCACGACCGATCAGAAATATGCGCCGACGTTCGTGCTGAACGTGCTCGGCGCGTGGCCGGCATCCGTGCTCGACAAGACGCTCCTGATGTCGCATCAGAAGGCCAACGACTTCGGCAACGAATGGCTGCGCACGAACGAGGCGGGGTCGGGTGCCTACAAGCTCGTCAAGTGGACGGCCAACGACAGCATCATCCTGCAGAAGTACGACGGCTATCGCATGCCGCTCGCAATGAAACGCATCGTGATGCGTCACGTGCCGGAAGCGTCGAGCCAGCGCCTGCTGCTCGAAAACGGCGATGCCGATGTCGCGCGCAATCTGAGCCCCGATGATCTCGCCGCGTTGACCAAGGCCAACAAGATCACCGTCAATTCCGTGCCGCAAGCGACGCTGCTGTATCTCGGCCTCAACGTGAAGAACCCGAATCTCGCGAAGCCTGAAGTGCAGGAAGCGATGAAGTGGCTGATCGACTACGACGGCATTCAGAAGAACGTGACGAAGAGCACCTTCAAGGTTCACCAGACCTTCCTGCCCGAAGGCTTTCTCGGCGCGCTGAACAGCAATCCGTATCATCAGGACGTGGCGAAAGCGAAGGCGCTGCTCGCGAAAGCCGGCTTGCCGAACGGCTTCAACGTGACGATGGACGTTCGCAGCGCCTACCCGTACAACGAAATCGCGCAGGCCGTTCAGGCCAATCTCGCGCAAGGCGGCATCAAGGTCGAGATCATTCCCGGCGACAACAAGCAGACGCTCGCGAAGTATCGCGCGCGTCAGCACGATATCTACATCGGCGAATGGTCGGCGGATTACATCGACCCGCACAGCAATGCGCAAGGCTATGCGTGGAATCCCGATAACTCGGACAAGTCCGCGTACAAGATGCTGGCGTGGCGCAATTCGTGGGACATCCCCGATCTGACGAAAGAGACCAACGCGGCGCTTGCCGAGTCGTCCACGACGAAACGCGCGCAGCTCTACCAGACGATGCAGAAAGAGATGCTCGCGAAGTCGCCGTTCGTCATCATGTTCCAGCAGGTGTCGCAAGTGGCGATGCGGCCGGGCGTGTCGGGTCTCGAAGTCGGTCCGATCAACGATCTCGTGTCGTATCAGCACGTGAAGAAGCAGTAACGCGCCACGCGACATGTCCACGACGCCCACTCCCATCGACCGCATCCGCGCCGCGTCCGCGCATCGCGCAACCGTGCGCTGGACGCTGCGCGTGCTGCGCTGGGTCTTCACGCTCGCGATCACGTTCACGGGCCTGCTGGCCGTGACCTTCGTGATCGGCCGCAAGGTGCCCATCGATCCCGTACTCGCGATCCTCGGCGATCGCGCGTCGGCGAGCGCTTACGCGGCCGCGCGCATCCAGCTCGGCCTCGACAAGCCGCTCGCCGAGCAGTTCTATCTGTACGTGAGCGCGGTCCTGCATGGCGATCTGGGCGTGTCGCTGTTGACGGCCAATCCCGTCATCGACGACATCCGGCGCGTGTTCCCCGCAACGCTCGAACTCGCGACGCTGTCGACGATCATCGGCGTGTTGATCGGCGTGCCGCTCGGCGTCGTTGCGGCCACGCGCCACAATCGCTGGATCGATCATGTCGCGCGGTTCGTCGGTTTGATCGGCAGTTCAGTGCCCGTGTTCTGGCTCGGGCTGATGGGGCTGCTGCTGTTTTACGCGAAGCTGCATTGGGTGTCGGGGCCGGGGCGGCTCGATCCTGTATTCGACGGCATGGTCGATACGCACACGGGCAGCCTGCTGATCGACTCAATGCTTGCAGGCGAATGGGATGTGTTCTTCAACGCGCTCTCGCATATCGCGCTGCCCGCCGCGATACTCGGCTATTACTCGGTGGCGTATCTGAGCCGGATGACGCGCTCGTTCATGCTCGAACAGCTGAACCAGGAGTACATCACCACCGCGCGCGCGAAGGGCTTGTCCGAGCGGCGCGTGGTTTGGGTGCACGCATTCGGCAATATCGCGGTGCCGTTGCTCACGGTGATCGCGTTGTCGTACAGCTTTCTGCTTGAAGGATCGGTGCTGACGGAGATCGTGTTCGCATGGCCTGGCATCGGCTCGTATCTGACGGGCGCATTGCTCAACGCCGACATGAACGCCGTGCTTGGCAGCACGCTCGTGATCGGCATCACTTTCATCGCGTTGAACCTGCTGACGGATGCGCTCTACCGCGTGTTCGATCCGCGCGCGCGCTGATGCAACGGAGATCTCCGACGTGCGCCCACCCGTTGAACCTGCGACTCAGGACTGGCCGATGAACGCGCCCCGTCCGACGTGGAAAGCCTGGCTGCTCACCGACACGCCCGCTTCGCGCAGGCAGGCGGCCCTCGGTCTCGCGTACAGGCGCTGGCGGCGCTTCGCGGGCAATCCGTTATCGGTGTTCGGTTTTGCGATTCTCGTGCTGCTCGTCATCGTGGCGATCGTCGGGCCGTGGATCGCGCCGCATGATCCCCTCAGACAGGTGCTGTCCGATCGCCTGTTGCCGCCGGGTTCGCCGTCGCATTGGCTCGGCACCGATCAGCTCGGCCGCGACATCCTCTCGCGCATCATCGACGGCTCGCGCATCACGCTGTCGATCGCGATACTCGTCGTCGTGGTCGTCGTGCCCATCGGCCTGATGATCGGCACGACGGCGGGTTTTTTCGGCGGCTGGGTCGACAACGTGCTGATGCGCGTGACCGACATCGCGCTCGCCTTCCCGAAGATCGTGCTCGCGCTCGCCTTCGCCGCGGCGTTGGGGCCGGGCGTGATCAACGCGGTGATCGCGATTTCGATTACCGCCTGGCCCGCCTATGCGCGGCTCGCGCGTGCCGAAACACTGCGGCTCGTGCAAGCCGACTTCATCCATGTCGCGCGGTTGCAAGGGGCTTCGAATCTGCGCATTCTGCTGCGCTATATCGTGCCGTTGTGCTCGTCGTCGGTGATCGTGCGCGCGACGCTCGACATGGCGGGCATCATCCTGACCGTCGCGGGTCTCGGCTTTCTGGGTCTCGGCGCGCAGCCGCCAAGTCCCGAATGGGGCTTCATGGTGGCCTCGGGCCGCAACGTGTTGCTCGATTCGTGGTGGGTCGCGACGATTCCCGGCATTGCGATTCTGCTGGTGAGCCTTGCGTTCAATCTGCTCGGCGACGGACTGCGCGACGTATTCGATCCGCGCCACGGAGATTGACATGCGCCCGAACGACACTTCAGAACCGCTGTGCGAAATCGACGATCTGCGCATCGCGTTTCGCACGCACGACGGCAAGATGAACGAAGCCGTGCGCGGACTTTCGTTGACATTGAACCGGGGCGAGCGGCTTGGCATCGTCGGTGAATCGGGCTCGGGCAAATCGCTGACGGGCCGCGCGCTGCTCGGCCTGCTGCCGCCCACCGCGCATTGCACGGCGAAAGCGATGCGCTTCGACGGAAACGATCTGCTGGCCCTTCGCGCCGACAAGCGGCGCCGTTTGTGCGGTCAGCAGATGGGCATGATCCTGCAAGACCCGAAGTATTCGCTGAACCCTGTGATGACGGTTGCGCAGCAGATGCGCGAGGCGTTCGCGCTGCACGAGCCGAAGCTCGGCCGCCGCGCGATGCGCGAGAAAATCATCGCGGCGCTGGAGGCCGTGCATATCCGCAATCCCGAGCGTGTCGCCGATTCATATCCGCATGAGCTGTCGGGCGGCATGGGCCAACGCGTGATGATCGCGATGATGGTGTCGACGGGGCCGCGCCTTCTGATCGCCGACGAACCGACCAGCGCGCTCGACGTGCTCGTGTCGATGCAAGTACTCGCCGTGCTCGACGAGATGATCGCGAAGCATCACACGGGCCTCATTTTCATCAGCCACGACCTGCCCCTCGTGATGTCGTTCTGCGATCGCGTGGTGGTGATGTACGCGGGACGCGTCGTCGAGACCTGCGGGGCGCGCGACCTCGTGCATGCGCAGCATCCTTACACGCGCGGACTGCTCGCCGCGAATCCGCCGCTTGTCGATCCGCCCGCCGAATTGCCCGTGTTGTCGCGCGACCCCGCATGGCTCGACGACGCGCAAGGAGCCCGCTCATGATCGATGTCGATGCATTGACCGTGCGCTTCAGGACGGCGGCCGGCGCCGTCGATGCCGTGCGCAACGCCAGTTTTCATGTCGGAGAGGGCGAAGTGTTCGGGCTCGTCGGCGAATCGGGCTCGGGCAAGTCGACCATTCTGCGCGCGCTCAGCGGGCTCACGCCGATCGCTCACGGCACGGTCCGTATCGCGCAGCAAGGCACGCAGACGCTACGGCGCGATGTGCAAATGGTGTTTCAGGACCCGTATGGCTCGCTGCATCCGCGCTTCACCGTCGACCAGACGTTGCGCGAACCGTTGCGGATCAGCGGAATCGGCGAGCACGAGGCGCGCATTGTCAATGCGCTGCGCGAAGTGGGACTGAATGCGTCGTTTCGCTTTCGCTATCCGCATCAACTGTCTGGCGGACAACGGCAGCGCGTCGCGATTGCGCGCGCGTTGATCGTCGAGCCGCGCGTGCTGCTGCTCGACGAGCCGACTTCGGCGCTCGACGTCTCCGTGCAGGCGGAAATTCTGAACCTGCTCAAGCGCCTGCATCAGGAGCGCAATCTGACGATGATTCTCGTCAGCCACAATCTCGCCGTCGTCGGCTTTCTGTGTTCGCGCGTCGCGATCATGCGCAATGGCGAGATCGTCGAAGCGCTGAATGTGGAACGGATTCGCGCGCAACAGGTGGACAACGAGTACTCGCGCAGCCTGTTGCTCGCGACGGGCGGCTATCGGCGCAATGCAGCCGAAGCACCCGGCGTCGCTTAAACGGGCACCGCGCCGACATAGTTCTCGGCCATCGATATCGCCGCGCTGCGCGAGGTCGTCACGTGCTCCAGTTCCGCGACTTGCAGTTGCTGCTCGAACGGTGATGCATCGTCGAGCCGATGCATCATGCGCGTCATCCAGTACGAGAAGTGCTCGGCGCGCCAGATGCGCTTGAGCGCCGTTTCGCTATAGCGTTCCAGCAGATCGTCGCGATCTTCCTTGTAGAACGCGCGCAATGCCTCGGACAGAACGCGCACATCGGAGACGGCCAGATTCAGGCCTTTGGCGCCCGTCGGCGGCACGATGTGCGCGGCGTCGCCGGCAAGGAAAAGCCGGCCGTGCTGCATCGTCGTCGATACGGCACTGCGCATGCCGACAATGTTCTTCTGGAAGATCTTGCCTTCGACGACCCTGTGCCCTTCGTCCGAATCGACGCGTGCGTGCATTTCGGCCCAGATGCGATCGTCCGACCAGTTGTCCACGGTGTCCTTCGGATCGCATTGAAAGTACATGCGCTGCACGTTATGCGAGCGCGTGCTGACGAGTGCGAAGCCGCGTTCATGCCGCGCATAGATCAATTCATCCGACGTAGGCGGCGCTTCGACCAGAATGCCGAACCAGCCGAACGGATAGACGCGTTGATAATCGCGGCGCAGCGCTTCGGGAATCGAATGACGCGCAATGCCCTGCGAGCCGTCGCATCCGATGATGAAGTCGCAGTGCAACGCATGCGCTTCGCCTTGATGGCGATAGCGGATAGTCGGCGTCGTGCCGTCGATATCGTGCAGCGATACGTCCGACACGTCGAAATGCAGGGCGCCGCGCGCGGCCAGTCGCGCCGCCACCAGATCCTTGATGACTTCGTGCTGCGCGTAGACGGTGATCGCTTTGCCCGTCAGATCCATGAGATCGATGCGCCGGCGCTTGCCCTCGAACGCGAGTTCGAAGCCGTGATGCAGCGCGCCTTCGGCTTTCATGCGCTCGCCCACGCCCGTTTGCGTCAGCAGATCCATCGTGCCCTGTTCGAGCACGCCTGCACGGATCGTCGATTCGATCTGCTCGCGGCTGCGCGATTCGAGTACGACGGAGTCGATGCCCTGCAGGTGGAGAAGATGGGAAAGAAGGAGTCCGGCGGGACCGGCGCCAATGATGCCGACTTGAGTACGCATGTGTCTGTCTCCTGAAATGCGCGTGCTTTTGATGTGTGTCAGAGTGTGCCGGCCAGGCTTTTATCGAGCAACGCAATAGCACGAATAAGCGTTATCTCTATTCGCGATAATAGAGTGCTACGGGTTTTCCCTTAAAAACGCATGCAACGTTGGTGGAAAGTAGATTGTTGGCTATCTTTGACTGAGCGGTTCCAGAGGCGAACAAGGAGAAGCAATCATGAAGACCCGCAATATCCTGCAACTCGTTGCCGTACTCGCAGGCGTGGCGCTGACATCCACTGTCTACGCGCAAGCCAGCGATTCCATGTCGATGGCGTCGGCTCCGGCAGCGAGCACGTGGAAGGGGAAATCCACGCCGGAGGACAAGAAGCTGGCCCGCGATGTCCGCAAGGCACTGGCCAAGGCGCAGAACTTCGATGTGTCGAATGTGTTCGTCAAGGCGCGCGGCGGCGCCGTGCTCCTGACGGGTTCGGTGAAGGACGGCTCGCAGATCGCGCAGGCAACGCAAGTGACGCAAGGCGTGCAAGGCGTCTCGTCGGTGAGCAACAAGCTCACGCTGTATTCGAAAGGCAATCAGCAGTAACGCGTAGACCGCACACGGCGGGGCCGGCTCAGCTGCTCCTGACTTGCCCCGTCGCTTCGAGAATCGCCTGCCTGATGCGCGGATAGGTGCCGCATCGGCAGATGATGCCGTGCATCGCGCAGTCGATTTCTTCGACGCTCGGCCTCGGGTTGCGCCGGATCAATGCGCTCGCGGCCATCAGTTGCGCGCTCTGGCAATAGCCGCATTGCACGACATCGATACGCAACCATGCTTCCTTGAGCGCGCGCACGTGCGGCCCCTGCAGACCTTCTATCGTCGTGACGCTGCTCGCGCCGATGTCCGCGAGCGTTTCCTGACACGACGTCTTCGCCTGCTTGCCGACATGCACGGTGCACGCGCCGCACACGCCTACGCCGCAACCGAATTTCGTCCCCGTCATTTTCAGTTCGCAGCGCAAGACCCACAGCAGCGGCGTGGCGGGAGCGGAGCGCACCTCGATCGTCTTGCCGTTGAGGTTCAGCCTGGACATGTCGCCTCCACGGAATACAACGGCATCTGCAGCGGCAAGCTGCGAAAACGCGTACCTGTCAACGCGAACAGCGCATTCGCAACAGCGGGCGCGATGGGCGGCACAGCGGCTTCGCCGACGCCTTGCGGATGACCTTGCGACGGCATGATCGCGACGACGATGTCGGGACATTCGTCCATGCGCACCACGTCGAACGCGCTATAGAGACTTTGCACGACGGCGCCGTCGTCGAGTGTGATGGCTTCCTTGAACGCGGCGGACAGACCGAACACGATGCCGCCTTCCACCTGTTGCCGGATCAGATTGGGATTCACGGGCATGCCGCAATCGATCGCGCAATACACGCGATTCACCTTGATCGTATTTCGCGCTGCAAACGACACGTCCGCGACCTGCGCCACCACGCTGCCGAATGCTTCGTGCAACGCAACGCCTCGCGCGTGCTTCACGCCTTTGTCGGACCACACTGCGGGCGCACGCCATGCCGACATGCCCGCTACTTTCTGCAGCACGGCGAGATGCCGTGGATGGTGTGTCAGCAGACCCGCGCGAAAGGCAACGGGGTCTTTGCGCGCGGCCACCGCCAGTTCGTCGATAAAGCTTTCGACAAAGAACGCCTGATGCGAATGCCCAACGGAGCGCCAGAAGCCGACGGGCACGGGCAATTCGATTAGCCGCTGCCCGATCCACACGTTCGGCATTTCATAGGGCTGATCGAATGCGCCTTCGGACATTGTCTTGTCGACATTGAAGCCGAGATCGGGAATGCCGTAGTTGCGCGCGAGCCACTTCGCGACAATCGACTGGCTCACCGACGTGTTGTGCCACGCGATCAGTCGCCCTTGCGCATCCAGCCCTGCCCTGAAGCGCGACAGGCACGCGGGACGATAGAAGTCGTGGCGCATGTCCTGCGGACGGGTCCATAGCGTTTGCACGGGACGCCTCTGCCCCTCGCGCGCAATCGCAACCGCCTGCGCAATGAAGTCGACTTCGAGCCTGCGGCCAAACGCGCCGCCGATCAGCTGCTGCTGCAAATCGACATCGTCGGTGCCGATGCCTAGCAGACGCGCGATATGCATGCGCGCCACGGCAGGCACCTGAGTGGCGGCCCACACGGTCGCCTTGCCGTCCTTCACCTGCGCCGTGCAGTTCACAGGCTCGAGCGCCGCATGCGCGAGGTAAGGTGCGCGATATTGCGCCGTCACCGTTTGTGCGGCCCGGCTCAGCGCTGCTTCGACGTCGCCGTGGCGGTACCACGCGTGACCTTCGCTCTCGTCGAGCGCCTGCGACAGACGCCTGTCCACCTCGGCGTCCGTCAGGCCCCTGGTCGGACCATCGTTCCACTCGATCGTCAGCACGTCGAGCGCGTGCATCGCCACAAACATGTTGTCCGCGATCACCGCGACGCCGCCCGTGCCGCCGTTGAATGCGCCGACGGCAAAGACCTTGTGCACGCCGGGCAGCGCCGCCGCCGCCGAGCCATCGAAACGCCGGACGGTGCCGCCGGGCGTCGGGCACATCGCGATGCTCGCGTAAAGCAGGCCATCGGGCACGACGTCGATGCCGAACACGGCGCTGCCGTCCATTTTCGACGCCGCCTCGATGCGCGCCAGCGGCTTGCCGATTAGCGTGAAGCTGGCGGGATCTTTGAGCACGGGCTTGCGCGGCATCGGCTGGCGCGCCGCTTCCGGCGCGAGTTGCCCGAACGTTGCGCGGTGTCCCGCGTCGTGCAGCACGACGCCTTTTTCGACGCGGCAATCGGCGGGCTTCACATCCCAGCGCTGCGCGGCCGCCGCGATCAACATGGACCGCGCGCAGGCGCCCGCTTCGCGCATCGGCTGCCATAAGTCGTTGATGGTCGATGAGCCGCCCGTCATGATCGTGCCGAAGTCGCGCGCCAGCTTGCGCGTGAACCAGATGGCCAGTTCCTTCGCGACGCCGTCGTTGTCGGGGCGAAACGGCAGATCGCCCGTCACGTTTTCGATGTTGTTATAGATGCTGTCGAGGGGCGCGTTGGCGACGCGGATATCCGCCCAGTTCGCATCCAGCTCTTCCGCGACGAGCATCGCGAGGCCCGTATGCACGCCTTGTCCCATTTCGGCCCTGCACATCATCACCGTGACGGTGTTGTCGGCCGCGATCTTCACGTAGCCATTGAGCGCCGCTTCGCCGGCACGCACGGGCATCGGCGCCGACGCGACGAGCCGCTGGCGCGGCGGCAGCGCGGACCACCCGATCACCAGCGCCCCCATGGCGCCCACACCGCCTAGCAGAAAGGTTCGACGCTTCAGCATGGCATCTCTCAGAGGAATCCAGCGTGGACACCCGTAAAACGCACCAGCCGCGGCTCAACTGAAACACTGAAAAATCAGTGCGCGTCAACGTTCATATTAGTGCGCGCAGTGAAAATCGCCGTATTCGATTCAATGAGAAATTCCGACTGAAAAGATTGCGACGATGCGCAAATTCCCGCAATGCCGCTTCGGGCAAAAAGCGCGCAGAGCGCAAAAAGCGCATTCGTCCGCATCGCGGATAAAACGGCGGAAAGCGTTGCGCGGCAAGGGTTTGGCGTGTGTCTGCCGCGATGCTGCGGCGCAATCTGGAGCGAATGGCATATCGCTTGCATCAGTAGAGGCCAAGCGCTGTGTCACGACGACCTCTTGGTCTCGGCAGTCGCACAGGGAGAAAGAGATGCCTTATCTGATCGGTTGGTTGCTAGGTGTGCCGCTTATCGTCCTTGTGATTCTGTATCTGATTTTCCACTAAGGACGCACAGCTATCGCGGTCATTGCGACCGTGTGCAACGACATCGCAGGCGCGGCGACTGTACATGCATCGATGCACAGTCGCCGCTTCTCATGTCAGGCTCCGCCCGCCTGCTTTTTCAATGCGTTGAGAATGCGCTTTTCGAGCGCGACGTAGTCGTGCCCGAAGTGATGATCGCCCGACGTCCGAATCACTTCGACACCCGTCTTCGTGAGCGTTGGGCAAAGCGTGTCTTCCTCGTGCTCGCCGTAGAAGCATTGCACGATCTTCGGCGGCAGACGCGCGAACTCTGGCTTGACCTGCAGCGCCTTGTCGCCGGCGGGCATGCCGAGCCAGCCCGTCACGCGAATCTGGAAGTCCGCTGCGGGCGCGAAGCCAAGCAGCGAAATCAGTGCGACCTTCGCGCGCGCGGCGTCGGGCAAGCGGTTGTAGGCGAACGGCATCACGTCGGCACCGAACGAATAACCAACCAGCGCGACATGGTCCGCATGCCAGCGCGTCGAATAGGTTTGAATCACGCGAGCGAGGTCGCGGCTCGTTTGCTGCGGCGAGTGCTCGGACCAGAAGTAGCGCAGGCTGTCCCAGCCGATCACGGACACGCCATCCTTCTGCAGTTCTTCGGCAATCGTCTTGTCGAGGTCGCGCCAGCCGCCGTCGCCGGAAATGACGATGGCCATCAGGCGCGTCGGATGCGCTGCGGGCAGTTCGATCAACGGCAGGTCGGAGACGTCCTCTTCCTTCATCGCGCTTGCGCGCAGATGCGGCGACGTCAGCTCGACGATGCGCTGCGTGCCGGCGGAAGCGTTCGCGTCCGTTTCGGCAAAGCCGGGCAGGCCGGGGCCGTGCGTCACCGTCGGGTCCGGCGGGCAAGGATTGAAGCGCTTGTCGAGATCGCGCTGCGCCGCCACGGAGACCGCGCCCGCTACCGTATTCTCGGGCGCCTGCTTCAACACCTGCATCGCGAGCGTCGCGCCCTGTCCCGTGCCCGCGACGATCGGCATGAAATAGCGGTTGGACTGCACCTGACGTTCGAGCTGATGGCTCACCGCTTCGGCATCGCCGACCAGCTGATGGCACGTCTCCTTGTTCGCGGCGAGGTTCGCTGCGTACTTCGCCGTGTCGACGCCGACCACCATCGCCCCGTTTTTCGCGAGCGCGTCGGCGGCCTGCTGATCGGCGGGATGCCAGCCGGTTTCGCGCGAGAACAGCACGACGAACCCGCGTACGTCGCCCGTCGGCCTGGTCACCGCGACGTCGCCATAGCGGCCGCCCGACACGGTTTCATAGGCGTGCGCCGCAGGTGTCACGGCAACGAGCGAGCACAACGACACGCTCGCCAGTGCGGCGAGCCGGTAAAACTTTTGCATGATCATGAACGCCGGCCCCCTGCCAGCAGCGAAAGGTCCGCGAGCGTGAAGAACACGCCGACAGAACCGGATGCAGCGAGATAGCGCGGCTCCCAATGAGGCTGGAACTTGCTCTTGAAGGCGCGCAGTCCGCGGAAGTTGTAGAAGCGGCCGCCGAAGCGCCACACGATGTTGCCCAAGCGGTGCCAGCGCGACGCGAGCGGCGTCGGCGACATGCCGGAAAACGGCGCGATACCGAGACTCAGCGAGCGGAAACCCGCCTGCTTCAGATGCAGCGCGAGCTGCGTGAACAGATACTCCATCGCGTACGGCGAAGCCTGCGGCACGTGGCGCATCACGCCCACCGTGGCCTCCGTATTCATGTCCGTCGTCATGAACGTGACGAACGCGACGGGCTCGTCGCCCTGGCGCACGAGCATCACCGATTGCGCGGCGAGATAGTCTTCCGTGAAGGCCGCGACCGAGAAGCTCTTTTCGCGTGCATCGCGGCTGTCGAGCCAGTCGTCGGAAATCGCACGCAGCGTGTCGATCGAATCGCGCACGCGCGACGGTTCGATCACTTCGACGGAGAAGCCGTCGCGCTCGCCGCGCTTTAACGCATAGCGCAGATGCGCGCGATGCGAGCCCTTCAGATCGAAGTCGTCGAGCACCACGTGCGCTTCTTCGCCGAGCTTCATCAGCGTGAGACCGGCGTCGAGATAAAGCGGCAGCGCGTTCGCGCGCACCTGATAGAACGCCGCGCGGCCGCCGTGCGCGTGCGCGAGCGCGACGAACTTGCCGATCAGTTCCGCCCATTCGCAGCGCGGACCGACGGGGTCGTGCAGCGCGGCCCACGTGCGTCCGTACTTCGCGTACATCAGGAACGCCTGGCGCGATTCGGAAAACAGGAAGCTCTTGTCGCCCATCAGCGCGAGACCCGCGTCGCTGCGCTCCTGCGCGCGGAAGATGCGCGCGGCGTCGTCGAGATCCTGTTTGGCGGGCTTTTCGAAGCGGCCCGCAGCGGGGCGCAGCAGTTGCCAGAACGCGAACGTCGCGGCAAAGAGACTCGCGGCGAGCGTGGCGCGCAGCGCGCGCGGCGCGCGTTCGTCGAATGCGAATTGCCACCACAGGTCGCGCGTATAGGGCACGTCGCGGAACGCGAACAGCATCACCCAGACGGCGAGCATCAGTACCATCGCAACCGACACGAGCCAGCCCGCCGTGAAGCGCTCGGCGAACAGCGACGAGCGGCGATTGAAGCGCGAACGCGTCGAAACCAGCAGTACGATCAACGTCGTCAGCACGCCCGCTTCGACAAACGCGAGACCCTTTGCCAGCGACAGCGCGAGACTCAGCACCGCGAGGCCGAGCGTGAGCCACCACGCCGCATCGAGTCGGCGCGACAGACCGCGCGCGACGAACAGCAGCGCGACGCCGACCATGCTGCACAGCATCTGTGAGCTTTCGAGCACCCACAGCGGAACCAGATCGCGCAGGATCGCGATGCGCTGCCAGAACGCGGGCGTCGCACTCGAAATCACCAGCATCCCGCCGACCACGAACGTCACGAGGCTCAGGAACAGGGGCGCCAGCTGCGACACGGCCGCCGCGTGATGCAGCGGCAGATGCTTCTTCAGCGCGCGCCCTTCGAAGCCGGCCAGCAACCCCGCCGACACGATCAGCGGCAAGCCGAAATAGATCGCGCGATATGCGAGCAGCGCCGCGACCATGAAGTGCGTCTGCACGCTGCCGCCGAGCGCGAACACCATCGCCGCCTCGAACACGCCCACGCCGCCCGGCGTATGGCCGATCATGCCGAGCAGCATTGCCGCCGCGTAAATCGTGATGAACGACACGAAGCTCACGTGCGTGTGAGGCAGCAGCGCCCACAGCGCGAGCCCCGCCGCGACGACGTCGAGCAGCAGCGACAGCACTTGCGCGACGAAATCGCGGCGCGCGGGCACGTCGAACGACAGCCAGCTCCAGCGCGTGCGAATCTCGCGCGCGTTCCTGCCGCACGCGAGCGTCATCAGTCCGAGCACCGTCAGCAGCGCCGTGCCGCCCCACGCCAGCGCGCCAGTCGGGCTGTGCAGCATGGGCGCGAGCGTCGGCGCGTCGCACACCATGCCGAGCGCCGTCATCAACACGAGGGCGAGTGCAAGCGACACGCTCGTGAAAACGGTCATGCGGCCGATTTGCGCGGGCGTCACGTCGGCGACCGCGTAGACGCGCGCGCGCACCGCGCCGCCCGTCAGCGCGCCGAAGCCCGTTGCGTTGCCGAGCGCCGAGCCCGCCGTCGCGCCGATCCACAGCGCCGCGCGCGGCACCGCCTTGCCGACGTAGCGCAGGCCCACGGCATCGCGGCCCACGAGCGCGATGTAGCTCAGGACCGTCGCGCCGAGCGCCGCCGACCATTCGCCTGCCGTCAAATGGCGCAGGTGCCGGATCACCGACTTGTAATCGACGGCCTGCGACAGATGCTGGAGCACGATCAGCAGCAGCACGCAGACGCCCAGCGACAACGCCGGCGACAACAGGCGCTTGCTGCCTGCGGCGGCGCAGGCTCGCTTGAGCAGCGCGGCGGCGCGGCCACCAGAAGAACGGGGATGGTCAGACATGGATGAATCCGGGTGTTGCCTGACGCCGCAGCGAAGGTCTCGTTGCTGTGGCATCGAATACGGTTGGATTTCGGAGCGATCCGGACGCGAACACGGTCCGAGCCTCGCTGTTTCAACTCTTTACAAATGGACAACGGCAATTTGCCCAAAAGGTTGACATCGGGAGCGACCCGAAAACGATTTTTTGCAGTTTCTGCTTAAGAAATCCTGATGCGGCTGACAATCTGGATGAAATTGAGCCGGATTTTCCAGCGAGGAAAAATGGTGGCGGATCGGCCGGACTTGTCGGCGGGGCGCTGCGAGCCCGCATGGTTCCTCGCTTTGCGGCCTGTCGCGCCCGACGGGTGTACCGGTTCGTACAAACCCTGACGGCGGCGTCGCGTGCGCTCGCGTCTTTCGGGCAGGGACGCACGATACCAGATTTGCCCTTACGTTTACCCTTATTCAATGTTCCGACGGCTTTCATCTGCATGCTGCGGGTGAAAGGGGCGCAGCGCCAAATGTCAAACGTCAAGCGTCAAACGTCAAATGCGGCCCAGAAACGAGAAAGGCCCCGGTCGCGATGCGAACCGGGGCCTTTCTCCTTTTAACTCAACCGTCAATGCGCAGCGGTCAATGCGCGCCCGCTGCTGCACCGCCGCCGCCTCCCTTGCCCGGCTTGGTCAGCCAGATCAACGGAATAATGACGATAAAGATCATCGACGACAGCCAGAAGATGTCGTTGAGCCCGAGCATCGCGGCCTGCGCGTTCATCGACTGCTCGAAGAAGGCTCGCGCCTGGTCCATGCTGCCGCCGAGCGTCGCGTGAATGTTGGCGAGTGCGCCCGTGTAGGCGGGATTCGTCGCGGCCGACTGCTCCGCGAGCTGCGCATGGTGCAGGATCGTGCGGTTGTTCCAGCCCGTCGTGATGAGCGACGTGCCGACGCCGCCCGCGAAGATCCGCGCGAAGTTCGACAGTCCCGCTGCAGCCGGAATCTTGTTGGCGGGCAGGCCCGACAGGATGATCGCCGTCAGCGGCACGAAAAAGAGCGCGGTGGGAATGCCTTGCAGCAGCGTCGGCAGGATCAGCGTCCATGCATCGACGCCCGTCGTGTAATTGGAGCGCATGAAGAAGACGCCTGCATAGCCGATGAATGCGAGCGTCGCGAGCACGCGCGCATCGGACTTCGGCATGACCTTCGCCATCACGGGCGCGAGCAGCACGGCGAAGATGCCGAGCGGCGCCGTAACCAGCCCCGCGTCCACCGAGCGATAGCCGAGATAGCCCTGAATCCACTGCGGCAGAATCACCAGGTTCGCGAAGAACACAGCGTACGCAACCGAAATCGCGATCGTGCCGCCGCGGAAATTGCGCTGCGCGAACAGCCGGAGATCGACGATCGGGTTTTTCTCCGTGAACTCCCAGATCAGGAAGAACAGGAAGCTGACCACCGCCACGATCGTGAGCACCCAGATCACGGGCGAGTTGAACCAGTCGAGATCCTTGCCCTTGTCGAGCATGATCTGCAGCGACGCCACCCAGACGATCAGCGACAGCAAGCCGACCTTGTCGATGGGCAGCTTGCGCGCCGGCGATTCGCGGTCGCGATACAGCATCCACGTCACGGCGGCAGCGAACAGGCCAACAGGGATGTTGATGTAGAAAATCCACGACCACGAATAACTATCCGTGATCCAGCCGCCGAGCGCCGGGCCCGCAATCGGGCCGACCGTGGCCGTCATCGCCCACAGCGACAGCGCCGTCGAACTCTTCTCCTTCGGATAGGTGCCGAGCAGAATCGCTTGCGAAAGCGGTGTCAGCGGGCCGGCCACGGCGCCCTGCAAGATGCGCGCGGCCAGCAGCACGGTCAGGTTCGGCGCGATGCCGCACAGCCACGACGAGAATACGAACAGCACGATCGACGCGACGAACAGCTTGATCTGCCCGACGCGCTGCGTGAGCCAGCCTGTTAACGGAATCGACACGGCGTTCGCGGCGGAAAACAGCGTGATCACCCACGTGCCTTCATCGACGGACACGCCGAGGTTGCCGGAGATGGTCGGAATCGCGACGTTCGCAATCGACGAATCCAGCACGTTCATGAAGGTCGCGAGCGCGACGGCGAGCGTCGCGAGGACCAGCTTGCCGCCTGTGAACGGCTGCGGCGGCGCAAGTTGCGGCGAGGGTTTCATGGTTTATCTGACATGTCAGTTAAGTGAACGGGCGAGGACGCGATCGCGATGCATCGCGTCCTCCGTGGCGATCAGCCGGCGTGTTGCGCCGGTGCGGCGCGGCCAGGCTTTTCTGCTGCTTCGCGCGCGGCCATCGGCCGGAGCGATGCGGCTTTACTTGCTTGCGCTGCTTGCGCCGGGTGCGTCGGCACGATGTTCTGGGCGATGATCCGCTCGATTTCGGAGTCGGCCTGTGCGCCGTATTGCGCGAACACATCGGTGCGGTAGGTCGTATTCAGCGCGGCGCCGAGCTGCGGCCCGGTGTCGTCGCGCGTGTCGACGTCGACGTCCATCGACAGTCCGATGCGCAGCGGATGCGCTTCGAGTTCTTTCTGGTCGAGCTGGATGCGCGCGGGCAGGCGCTGCACGACCTTGATCCAGTTGCCCGTCGCGTTCTGCGCCGGCAGCGTCGCAAACGCGCTGCCCGTGCCCGCCGAAAAGCCGACCACGCGGCCGTGGTACTGCACCTTGCCGCCGTACACGTCAGCCGTCAGCGTGACGGGCTGACCGATGCGCATGTTTCGCAATTGGCTTTCCTTGTAGTTCGCATCGACCCACACGCCGTCGAGGGGCACGATGGCCATCAACGGCGTACCCGGCGACACGCGCTGACCGACCTGCACCGAACGCTTCGCGACGTAGCCCGTGACGGGCGCAGGCAGCGTATTGCGCGCGTAAGCGAGGTAGGCGTCGCGCACCTTCGCGGCGGCCGCCTGCACGTTCGGGTGCTGTTCGATCGTCGTGCGATCCGTCAATGCGCGGTTCGCTTCCGCCTGCTGCCGCGCGGCATCGAGCGCGGCCTGCGCGGCCGTCACGGTGTCGCGCGCATGCGCGATGTCTTCGGCGGAGACGGCCCCCGTGCCGGCAACAGCCTGCCGGCGACGCAGATCGTCTTGCGCGCGCGCCAGATCCGATTGCTTCTGCGCGACGTTCGCGGCGTAGAAATCGTTGTTGACGTACAGCGTGCTCACTTGCCGCACGGTCTGCCCAAGTGTCGCTTCGGCGTTGCCGAGCGCGATCCTGGCGTCGGCGTTGTCGAGCGTCACGACGGGGTCGCCCGCCTTCACGATCTGCGTATCGTCGGCATTCACGGCAACGACGGTGCCCGTCACCTGCGGCGTCAATTGCACGAGATTGCCGCTGACATAGGCGTCGTCGGTAGACTCGTGATAGCGCGCGTAGGTCATGTAGTACGCGCCGTACGCCGCAGCGGACGCGACGATCGCGGCGCCAAGCAGCGAGAGCAGCAATTTGCGCTTGCGCGTGTCCGGCTCGCTGACGGCGGCGGCGCCCTTCGGCGCTGCCTCGGGCTGCGTCTGCGACGCTTGCGTCGTCTCGCGCTCCGGGGTGATGATTTCGCTCATTTCGATTTCTCCAGGCAGGTCGATAGGTCGCCGCTCATTGCGCGGCGACGGCAGGCGTTGCAGTGGCGGACCCCACGGGTGTGTTTTGCGTTTCGTTCGACGTATCGACGAAACCGCCGCCAAGCGCGGAGGCCAGCGCGATCTGCTGATCGCGGCGGTCCATGCGCAGATTCGCGACGGCCTGATCGGCGCTCAACGCGTTGACGTCGGCGTTCAATACCGTCAGCTGGTTCGTCAGACCGGCCTTGTATTGCACGAGCGCGAGCTGGTCGGCTTTGCGCGCGGCATCCTGTGCGGTCTGTGCATCGACGAGCTGGCCGTCGGTCGAACGCACGTCGGCGAGCTGCGTCGCGACTTCGCTCAACGCAGTGACGAGCGTCTGGTTGTACGTCGCGACGGCGTAGTCGAATTCGGCGTAGCGGCCCTTCAGTTGCGCGCGCAGCTCGCCGGCATCGAAGATGGGCAGATGGATCGCCGGGCCCACCGACGCCGTGCGGCTCGCTGCAGTCAAAAAGCGGCCGAAGCCGAATGCGTCGAGGCCGATGGCGGCGCTCAGGTTGATGTCGGGATAGAACTCGGCCTTCGCTTCCTTCACGTCATGCGTCGTCGCATCGACGCGCCAGCGCGCGGCGACGATGTCCGGCCGGCGGCTCACGAGATCGGCAGGCAGGTTGTCGGGCAGACGCACTTCGTCCCCCGTGCCGAGCGCCGGGCGCGCGATCTGCAGGCCGCGGTCCGGACCCGCGCCCATCAGCGCGGCGAGTTGATAACGTGTCGTCAGGATCTGCCCGTCGAGGGATTTCAGCGCGGCGCGGCTCGTGGCCAGATTGGCCTGCGCCGTCTTGCGTTCGACTTCCGTGTCAAGGCCCGTCGCGATGCGGCCCGCCGTGATCCGCTCGATCTGCTCGCGCTGCGCGACTTCTTCCTGCGCGATGTCACGCAGCGCATAGAGCCGCGCAAGCTGGTTGTACGTACGCGCAAGCGACGTCGTCAGCGTCAGCTTGACGACTTCCGCGTCGGCCTCGCTCGCCTGCAACTGCGAAACGGCCGCCTTTAGGGCCTCGCGGTTCTTGCCCCACAGGTCGAGATCGTATGACGCGCTCAACAGACCCTTGTTTTCCGTCTGCCAGGAGCCGCCATACGGCGGCGGCACCAGCGCCGTGCTCGAAAATTGCTGACGCGTCAGCGAATAGCTCGCGTCGACGCGCGGCATCGTGCCCGCCTTCGCCGTCTCGCTGAAAGCCGATGCCGACGCGACGCGGGCGCGCGCCTGGTCGAGCGTCGGGCTGCTCTTCAAGGCCTCGTCGATGAGCGACTTCAGTTGCGCGTCGCCGAACTGGTCAGCCCAGTTCGCCGCAGGCCAGTGGCCCTGCTCCGAGGGAAGGCTCTGTTGCGTGGCGTACTGCTGCGGCTCGGCCGTCTTCGCGTCGCTATGAATGCCCGCATAGTTCACACATGCCGACAGCACCGCAGCGAACATGGCCGACACACCCACTTTCAGCGCACGAGACGCGTGGCGCCTCGCGTTTGATTGAACGTACATTGTCTGACCTATCAGATATTTGAGTAAAAAAAAACGGCTCAGGCAGCGAGAAACTTGCGAAGCAGACGGCTCAGTTCGCCGAATTCTTCCGGCGTAAAGCATTGCAGGCGTTCGTTCAGCACGTCCGGCGCGATCTCGGCGAGACGCAGCGCAACCTCGCGGCCTTTTTCCGTCAGTTCGAGATTCACGACACGGCGGTCCGCGCCGTTGCGCGAGCGCGTCAGCATGCCCTGCGTTTCGAGCTTGTCGAGCGTGCGCGTCATCAATCCCGTATCGATGCCCAAATGGCGCGACAGCATCGCGGGCGTGGTGTCCTGGCCCCGCAGCAGCGCCATGAAAATGCCGATGTGCTGCGCCCGCACATTCAGGCCCTTCACCGCCGAATCCATATGCGACATCACGAGATTGCGCGCTTTGCTGATCGCAAAACCCACGTTCTCCGTCAAATGGAAATCTTCCTTCGAATAGTGCGACATCTCTGACTCCTCGCTAATTGCAGCAACAATAGTTGACAGGTCAGATACAGTCAACAGCATCGGGCTGCAACTCATTGTTGCGCTAACTGCGACTATCCCTTACTTCCAGTCGGATAATGCGCAGGTTCAGCGAAGAGAGACGAACGGAAGCTCAGTCGCCCGCGAACTTGCGCAGCAGGCGGCGCAACTCGGTGACTTCGGCTTTGGTGAAGTGCTTGAGACGCGCGTTGAGCACGTCGGGGGCGATGTCGGGAATCCGGTCGGCGACGGCGATGCCGGCTTTCGTCATCGCAAGGTTGACGACGCGGCGGTCGTGCTCGTCGCGCGAGCGCACCACCAGTCCTTTCATTTCGAGCTTGTCGAGCATGCGCGTCATCAGGCCCGTGTCGATGCCGAGAATTTTCGACAATTCGAACGGTGTCGACGCCATTTTCTGCCGGAGCGTCAGCAGGATGCCCATTTGCTGGCTGGAGATGTCGAGGTCCTTCAGCGCCGCGTCCATCTCCGTCACGATCAGATTGCGCGCCTTCACGAGCTGGAAGCCGACGCTTTCCGTGAGCCTGAAATTGTCTTTGGTGTAGTGACGCACGCGAAATCTCCTGAACGATCGGCAATCTGACTGACAAATCAGATACTACCAAATCAGATCCGGCCGGCCCGCCCATTCAGCGCTTATTTCAACCCGAGGCGCTTCGCGAGCCGGTTCAGATTCGCACGATCCATGCCGAGCGAACGGGCGACGGCGGCCCAATTCCGGTTGTTGCGCTCCAGCGCATCGCTGACGAGGGTTCGTTCGAATGCCGTCACGGCGCTGCGGAAATCCGTTCCGTTACCCGTCCCGTTCCCGGTCGCGTTATCGGTTCCGTTCGCCGCGTTCGCGCTCGCCGCCTGCTGCGGCAACTCGGCACCGTGGCTCGCCGATATCCCGAGGTCCGCCGCCGTCAGCGTGAGAATGCGCGGCCGCTCGCGGTGACGCGACAGCGCCTTGAACGCACTGCGGCCGATCATATGCTCCAGTTCGCGCACGTTGCCCGGCCAGCTATAGGACAGCAGCGCCGCCTGCGCGTCCTGTCCGAGCCGAATGCTGAGCAGCCCGAGCCGCGCGCGATTCTCTTCGAGAAAGTAGCCGGCGAGCAGCAGCACGTCGCGTCCGCGCTCGCGCAGCGGCGGCACGCGCAGCGGATAGACGCTCAGCCGGTGATACAGGTCGGCACGAAAACGCCCTTCGCGCACTTCTTCGGCGAGATCGCGATTGGTCGCGGCGATGAGCCGAACGTCGACCTTGTGCTCGCTATCCGAACCGATACGCTGCAATTGCCCGTTCTGCAGCACCCGCAGCAGCTTGGCCTGCACGCCGAGCGGCAACTCGCCGACCTCGTCGAGAAACAGCGTGCCGCCGTCAGCGAGTTCGAACTTGCCGCGCCGGTCCGAAGAAGCGCCCGAGAACGCGCCGCGCACATGTCCGAACAGCTCGCTTTCGACCAGCGTATCCGGCAGCGCCGCGCAGTTCAGGCTGATCATCGGCTTGTTCGCGCGCGGCGAGCCGCCGTGGATCGCATTCGCGACCAGCTCCTTGCCCACGCCCGTCTCGCCCGCGACGAGCACGGTCAGATCGCTATTGGCAACGACGCGGATTTCATTGACCAGCTGCTGATGTGCCGTGCTGCTGCCGATCAGTTCGCGGTTGCCCTGCCCGCTCGCCTGGCGATACGCCTCGGCGCGCTGGCGCTCTTCTTCCGTGTTGCGCTCGAGCGTATCGATGCGCTCCGCGACACTCACCGTCGCCGCCGCGAGGCTCAGAAACGCCTGCAGCGTGTGCATGTCGACGCTGTCGAAGCGCGCGGGATCGAGCGAATCGAGCGTCAGCAAACCCCACGGCCTGCCGCCGATCAGCAGCGGACAGCCGAGGCAATCGTGCACTTCGAGATGACCGCTCACGCCCTGCACGAGGCCGTCGTACGGGTCGGGCAAGTCGGAGTCGGCGGGAAAGCGCGTGGGCGCCTCGCGCGAGAGCAGCGCTTCGAAACGCGGATGATCGCTCACGCGAAAGCGGCGGCCGAGCGTGTCGCTGCTCAGGCCGTCGATCGCGAGCGGCACGAGCGTGTCGTCATCCAGACGCAACAGGGCCGCTGCATCGCCGGGGAAAAGCGTGCGCAACGTCGTGAGCAGACGCCGGTAGCGCTCGCGCTCCGGCACATCGCGCGACAGGTCCTCGACGAGCGGAATGAGCGCGTCGAACACCTCCGATGCAGTCAGTCTGACTTCATGCGCAGTCGATTTGACCCTTGTCATATCCACGTCTGATATTTCTAACTCACTGATTTTACGATGTTTCAAAGCTGGCCCGATACCTGCAAAAGAGATAAGTGAAACCGCCCGTGAGCGGACCCACTCACCCACTATGAGGAAAACATCACATGCTGTCAGCCGAACATCGCGCAATCGTCAAGGCCACCGTTCCGCTGCTCGAAAGCGGCGGCGAAGCGCTCACCACGCATTTCTACAAAACCATGCTGTCGGAGTATCCGAGCGTGCGGCCGCTGTTCAACCAGGCGCACCAGCAGTCGGGCGACCAGCCGCGCGCACTCGCGAACGCGGTGTTGATGTACGCGCGTCATATCGATCAACTCGAGCAGCTCGGCGGACTCGTCACACAGATCGTCAACAAGCATGTCGCGCTCAACATCCTGCCCGAGCATTATCCGATCGTGGGCACATGTTTGCTGCGTGCGATCCGCGAAGTGCTCGGCGCCGAAATCGCGACGGACGCCGTGATCGAAGCGTGGGGCGCCGCGTACGGGCAGTTGTCGAACCTGCTGATCGGTCTTGAAGAAAACGTGTACGTCGAGAAGGAAACGGCAGCGGGCGGCTGGCGCGGCACGCGGCCCTTCGTGGTCGCGCACAAGGTGAAGGAAAGCGACGAGATCACGTCGTTCTATCTGCGTCCCGTGGACGGCGGCGATCTGCTCAGCTTCGAGCCGGGCCAATACATTGGTCTGCGCCTCACCGTCGACGGCGAAGAGATTCGCCGCAACTACTCGCTGTCGGCTGCGGCGAATGGCCGCGAATACCGGATCAGCGTGAAGCGCGAGCCGAACGGCAAGGCTTCGAACTATCTGCACGATTCAGTACAGGAAGGCGCGACGCTGGATCTGTTCACACCGTCAGGCGATTTCACGCTGGAGCATAACGACAAGCCGCTCGTGCTGATCAGCGGCGGTGTCGGCATCACGCCGACGCTCGCGATGCTGAACGCAGCGCTGCAGACGTCGCGCCCCATTCACTTCATTCACGCGACGCGTCACGGCGGCGTGCACGCGTTCCGCGACGTCATCGACGAACTCGCGGACCGTCATCCGCAACTCAAGCGCTTCTATGTGTACGAGAAGCCGCGTCACGACGACGACGCGCATCACGCTGAAGGCTATATCGACGAAGCGCGTCTGATCGAATGGATGCCCGCGACCCGCGATGTCGACGTGTACTTCCTTGGACCGAAGCCGTTCATGAAGGCAGTGAAGCGACATCTGAAGGCGATCGGCGTGCCGGAAAAACAGAGCCGTTTCGAGTTCTTCGGTCCGGCTTCGGCACTCGACTGATAGTGCGCTTTTGTTAGTGGTTGTTGTTGTCTGTTAGGGCTACCCTGGTAGTGCTTTGGAAGAGACGGTTCATTTAACCGCTCTTCCTTTTTTTCGCCAGACAGCTTAGCGATCATCCTCATGAATCGACGACGGATGCCGGCACATCGCATCCACCGTTATTTCCATATACGGATACAGCGGCAATTGCATTAGCAGATCATTCAATTGCGCCGGGCTTTCCACATCGAATACGCTGAAGTTCGCATACAGTCCGGCAATGCGCCAAAGATGGCGCCAGATGCCTTCCTTCTGCAGACGCTGCGCCATCGCCTTTTCTTTGGCCTTTAATTCGTCGGCACGTTCGACAGGCATGTCGGGCGGCAACTTGACGATCATCTTCACGTGAAAAAGCATTTGGATTCTCTCTAAGGATTGTGCGGCGTGTATGTCGATTGCCGCTCGATCGTGCAAACGGCCGCCTGATATGGCAGCCGCGTTCATACTTTTAGCGCTTTACGCACGCACGCGTTCCACTTCGCTCGTCGGCACGTCGCTGCGTTCCTTGACGAGGCTGAAGTCGAAATCGATCAACGCGAAGTTGCCGTCGATACCGTAAGGCTTGCCCGCCGCGCCCTCTTCTTTCTTCACGGCAGGCACGAGACCTTCTCGCGTCGCGAACGCAAAGTCGTCCCACAGATACGGATCACCTTCGATATTGATCTGCGTGGTCAGCTTGCGATAGCCGGGCGCCGACACGAAGAAGTGAATATGCGCCGGACGATGGCCGTGACGGCCGAGCAGATCGAGCAGTTGCTGCGTCTTGCCTTCCGGCGGCACGCTATAGCCGATGGGCACCACGCTGCGGAAGCTGTATGTGCCGTTTTCGTCGGTGCGGATCGAGCGGCGCAGATTGAACTCGGGCTGCGATTTGTCGAAATGCGAGTAGTTGCCGAGATGGTTCGCGTGCCACACTTCGACGAGCGCATTGCGCAGCGGCTGGCCATCTTCGCCCAGTACGCGGCCACGCATCACCAGCGTTTCGCCCGGCTCGTTGCCGTTGTCGAGGCGCGCATGGCCTGTCGATTCCGGCGCGCCCGCCACATACAGCGGACCTTCAATCGTGCGCGGCGTGCCGCCCCCGAGTCCTGCCTTCTTCTCCGCTTCGTCGAGACGCACGTCCAGGAAGTGCTCGAAGCCGAGACCCGCTGCCAGCAGGCCGAGTTCGCCGCTTTGACCCGCCTCGCCGAGATAATTCAACGCCGACCAGAATTCGTTCGGCGTCACATCGAGTTCGTCGATCGTGATGAACAGATCGCGAATGATGCGGTTGACCACCTGCTTCGTACGGGCGTTGCCTTCATGCGTGGCACTCTCGTTGATCTTGTTCAACAGGGCGTCGATGGTTTTGATGTCCATGGGGATGTCTCCATTTATTTCAATCACTGACATTTCAATCACTGACGACGATGCAAAATGTGCTTTACGAGGCTGCTGCTACATCAGCACCGTCATAGCGAACTTTTCACTACTCCCGCGCCGTGTTTCGAATCGCGGCGCAATCTCGCGATCTTGTCGAGGTCGAGTTGAATACCGAGTCCTGGTCCTTGCGGCAACTGCAATGCGAAGTTCTCGTAGCGCAGCGGCTCGATCAGAATTTCTTCCGTCAGAAGCAGCGGTCCAAAGAGTTCAGTGCCCCACTTCAGTTCGCGAAACGTGCTGAACAGCTGTGCGGAAGCAATCGTGCCGACCGCGCCTTCGAGCATCGTGCCGCCATACAGATCGACGCCCGCCGCGAGCGCAATGGCCGCCACGCTCGCCGCGCCCGTCAAACCGCCGGATTGCGCGATCTTCACGGCAAATACGTCGGCCGCGTGCGCGCTGGCGACGTCGAATGCATCCACGGGACCGTGCAGCGCTTCGTCGGCCATGATGGGCACCTTCGACAGACGCGTGAGGCGCTTGAGCCCATTGCGATCGTCGGCGGCGATGGGCTGCTCGATCAGATTGCAGCCCGCGTGCGCGAGCCGCTCGCTCGCCCAGATCGCTTCCCTCTGGCTCCACGCCTGGTTCACGTCGACGCGCACTTCGGCGCGATCGCCGACAGCCGCCTTGATCGCGGCGACGTGCGCGACATCGTCGGCGGGCGCGCGGCTGCCGATCTTCAGCTTGAACACGCGATGGCGCTTCTTTTCCAGCATCAGATGCGCCTCGTCGATATCGCGGCCCGTGTCGCCGCTCGCGAGCGTCCATGCCACTTCGACGGAGTCCGTCACGCGGCCGCCGAACAATTCCGACAGCGGCACGCCGACGCGCTGCGCCTGCGCATCGAACAGCGCCGTTTCGATTGCGCACTTCGCAAAGCGGTTGCCCTGGAAGCACTCGCGCATCTTCGCCATGGCCTGGCCGGGACGGGTCGCGTCCATGCCCTTGAGCATCGGCGCGAAATAGGTGTCGATATTGGTTTTGATGCTCTCGGGGCTTTCCTCGCCGTAAGCGAGACCGCCGATCGTGGTCGCTTCGCCCCAGCCCGTCATACCGTCCGCGCATTGAATGCGGACCAGCACGAGCGTTTGGCAATTCATCGTCGCAACCGACAGGCGGTGCGGGCGAATCGTCGGAACATCGACGAGAATGGTCTCTACAGCTTGTATCTGGACGGGACTTGGTATCATACGGCTCTCCTGCTGATGTGCCCATACTAGGGATGCAGGCGAAATCCGTCCAAGACCGATTGAGTCTATTTCCATACCTTCGGGGCATAGATGGAACTGCGTCAACTTCGCTATTTCGTGGCCGTCGCGGAAGAACGGAACTTCACCCGCGCCGCCGAGCGCCTGAACATGACGCAGCCGCCGCTGTCGCGGCAGATCCAGCAAATCGAAGACAGCGTGGGCCTTGCGCTGTTCGAACGCGGCGCGCGTCCGCTGAAGCTGACGGAAGCCGGCCGCGTGTTCTACGCGCAGGCCAAGCGGCTGATCGAAGAAAGCGACGAGTTGCTGCCGCTCACCCGGCGCCTTGCGCAACTGGCGGAGCGCATCGTCATCGGCTTCGTGCCTTCGACGCTATATGGCCCGCTGCCCGACGTGATCCGCGCGTTCAGAGAGGCGGCACCGCTGATCCAGATTTCGCTGATCGAGATGTTCACGATCGAGCAACTCAGTGCGCTCAAGGGCGGCCGTATCGATGTCGGTTTTGGACGGCTGCGTTTCGACGAATCGCAGCTCGCGCGCGAAGTGCTCGTCGAGGAGCCGTTGATCGCGGCGTTGCCTGCGGGCCATGCGCTCGCCGACGCGAGCCGGCTGACGCTCGAAGCGTTGTCGAAAGAAACGCTCATCATCTACCCGTCCACGCCGCGTCCCAGCTATGCCGACCAGCAGCTGTCGGCCTTTCGCGATCATGCCGTCGAGCCGGCCGCGATTCATGAAGTGCGCGAACTGCAAACGGCACTGGGGCTCGTCGCCGCGCAGGTGGGCGTATGTCTCGTGCCGGAAAGCGTCAGGGGGTTGAGAGCGCGCGGCGTGACGTACCGGTCGATCGACGAAACGAACGTGTCGTCGCCCATCATCATGAGCCGGCGCCTACAGGACCAGAGCCCGACCACCGATCTGTTCTGTTCGATTGCGCGCGATCTGTTCAAGCGTCCGCTAACCGTATAACGGCGCTAGCGCGGCGGTTTCAAGGCTTCTGGATTTCGCTGTCGTCGTCATCCCATGCGACGGTTTGCATCGCTGCGGGACGTGCAACGCGCGGAAGGCACAACGCGAGCAGGGCGCCCGCCTTGAGCACACATTCGATCAGCGACTGCGTGAAGATGGATGCCGACTCACTCAGCTCGACAGGCAACGCGGGCACGATCGCAACCAGGCTCAAGCCGCACAGAAACGAAAAGATCCACTGCGCGCGCCTCATTCCGCGCACGGCCGCGATGCCGATCACGGTCCATGCCAGCTTCGCCAGCGTGAGCGCCGCAATGCCCATCTCGCCCGCCGCCGGATCGAACTCCGCGGGAATTTCGATCAGCGACCATCCGCATACGCCGAGAATCAGAACACGTGGCGTCATCGCGAGCTGCACGGCGGCCCGTTGCACCTGCGGCAGCGACGTACCGTGCGCGCGCTGCGAGTCTGCATCGCGCATGGCGTTCCGGAACGAACGGTCCGCTTCGGCCTTCACGTTCGACACCTCCGCGTCGATAGCTGCATGAGGGCGTCATGCAAAACTGGATATCAGCATTGTCGATCGCCGGGCGCGCGAGTGGAAGTTAATCCTTGTTAACGCGCATTGCAACGCGGCGCGGCATCCTCGTTAAACGATTCCGCCAATTGCGCTTTTCAATGCAGAGGAGCGGCACCTTTGACCAGCACGCGAGCACACACTATCCGTTCTTCGTCTCCCGTTGCGCTTGCCGTTCTCGCGCCAGCCACGGCCTCACGCAGTCGGCGATCACGACGAGCGCGAGTGCGCCCGCAGCGATAACGAAGAGCAGGCGGTAGTTTCCGCCACTCGAATTAAAGAGCGCGGAATACGAATAGCCTGCAATCGCCTGACATGCGGCGAAGGTCGTCGTCACGCGGCTCCAGACCGCGTGCTGCCTCGCGTGATCGTGCGGCACGACTTCATGCACGCGCGCGAGCATCATCGGCACGATGCCAGGCGGAAAGCTGCCGATCACAAGCGTCAACACGCCGATCACAACGTGATTGCCCGACATCGCAAACGCGGCGACAACCAGCACCTGCAACGACGACAACGCGCGTATCGCGAAGCGCCCGCCGAATCGATCGGCAATGAGGCCATAAACGGGTGCGCCGAAAATCGCACCGACGCCATAAAGAATCCAGTACGCAGCGCCGACGTGCGCGCCCGCGCCGAGTCCGCGCGCAATGAAGTCGACGAGAAAGACCATCGTGGGAACGAGGCCAAGCGCCATGAGTGCGTATTCGACATACAGCACACGCACTGTCGACGCACTGCGTGCGCGCACGGCCGGGGCCGCATGCGCCGCTGGTGCTTGCGGCTTCGCCGCGTGCGGCCAGCCGCGCCATGTAGCAAGCGTCAATGCGGCGGCGAGAACGCCAATGCCGGTCCACGTGTCGCGCAAACCAAGGTTGAGCAGCAGCGGAACGATCGTGCCCGACGCCGCGATGCCGACACCGAGACCGAGAAAAATCGCGCCGCTCGCGAGGCCTTTGCGATCGGCGGGCACGTGCGGCAGGACAGTCGCCGCAACCAGCACCATGATCGCGCCGCCCGCGACGCCCGACAGCAGCCGCCAGAAAAAGAACCACGCAATGGAGACGGGAAACGCACATGCAAAAAAGGCCGCCGTCACCAGCACCATCATCGCGCGCAGCGTGCGGACATTCGTTACGCGATGCGCGACGGGACGGCCAAGCAGCGCGCCCAGCAGATAACCAGCGAGATTGGCCGCGCCCAGATACACGACGTCGGAAGCGGCAAACCAGTGTGCCTGGATCAGCGGCGGAATCAGCGGCGTGTATGCGAAGCGCGCAAGCCCGATCCCGACAAGGCTCGCGGCGAAGCCCGCGAAGATATGCCGCCACACGGCGACTCGGCCCGCGTTGGCGGTCGACAGCAGAGATGCATCGGTGGACATGATTGAAGGTTCCGCATAAGCGCGTGCAACGCACGACGGTTTGCCAGGCGTTTCGCCCCGCGATTCTTGACAATTGTGTCAATGACGCGCATTCTAGACATGCCTGACAAAGATAGCAAGAACCCATTCCGGTTTCGTTGCAAGAACGGCGATCCGCATTCGCGCGCAAACCGCGCATTTCCACTTTTCGGCATGAAGGAACCGATATGACACAACGTACTTTTCTGATCACGGGCGCGAGCCGGGGCATTGGACGCGCGCTTTCCGAACGCCTCGCGCGAGCGGGCCATCATGTGGTCGGTGTCGCACGCCGCACCGGCGACGCGACCTTCCCGGGAACGCTCGTCTCCATCGATTTGAGCGACCGCGTCGCGACGGCGGAGGCTCTGCGCGAACTCACGTCGCGCTTCTCGTTCGACGGCGTCGTGAACAATGTCGGCTTCGTCAAGCTTGCGCGGCTCGGTGAGATCGACCTCGACGACTTGGACAGCACGTTCAGCAGCAACCTGATCCCGACCGTTCAAACGACGCAAGCGCTGCTACCGCAGATGAAGGAAAAGGGCTGGGGGCGCATCGTCAATCTGTCGAGTCTTGTCGTGCTGGGTGTCGCGCAACGCAGCGCTTACGCCGCCGCGAAAAGCGCGATGATCAGCTTCACGCGCACGTGGGCCCTCGAATTGGCGGAGACCGGCATCACCGTGAACTCGGTCGCGCCGGGACCGACGGAAACTGAAATGTTCCGCGCGAACACGCCCGTTGGCAGCGAAGCAGAACGCCGTTTTCTGTCGCTCGTACCGATGAAGCGCTTCGGCAAGCCGGACGAACTGGCGGCAAGTGTCGAATTCTTTCTTTCCGAGCCTGCCGGGTTCATCACCGGACAGACGCTGTTCGTCGACGGCGGCGCTTCGATCGGCAAAGCCGCGATCTGATCTTTGCCGCCGCGCCCGGACCGTCTCATGCGCAACGGGCGCGCCCGCGCGAATTGCCGGGCGCTTATTTCATACCAATACGCAGAACCGCTCGCTCTCCCCTTCATCGCTTTGCGCTGCCGGACGTTGACTGCGTCGTTTCATCGCGCGCCTGCCCGTTCCGTTGCATGGCCGCTAAAAAATGGTTACTCTCAAACTACGACTTTTATAGTCGCAGTTAAAAGCAGCGTGATGCATCGAGGCAGTCGTGACGTTCTGACTTGTACTGCCGTCAGGCGCCACGCCATGCCGATATTTTTTCGAAGAGTTGAAGATGAATCTTTTCCATGCCGTTCTGGCATCCACGGCAGCCGCCTGCATAGCGCTGGGCGCTGCTCACGCGGCGCATGCGCATGGTGTCGACGGTCCGCGCGAACAGATCAGCCGGGCATTCGCGACGCCCATTGCCAATGTGTCCGGCAAGACCATGACGGGCATCGTCGTCGACTACAAACCGGGTGGCGTCTCGCCATCGCATCGTCATGGTCAGGCTTTCGTCGTTGGCTACGTGCTGCAAGGTGAGATCCGCAGCAAGGTCGACGACGGCGAGGCTCGGGTGTATCACGCGGGTGAAAGCTGGACGGAAGCGCCCGGCGTGCATCACAGGGTCAGTGAGAACGCGAGCAAGACGAAGCCCGCGAAACTGCTCGCCATCTTTGTCGCTGACGACAACGACAAAGATCTCGTCACATGGGACAAGAAGTAACGGCAGTACATGTTTAAGGCGGCGGCAACGTTGATGGCGGCGACCAGGCAAGCCTGGCGCTCTTCTTCAGCATCCGTGCAATTCAGCAACCTGAAGCGCTGCAAGATTCCATTGCACATTCCGGTTAACAACGCTTAACTTGCTCTATGGGCGCCTGAACGTCCAATATAGAGTCCACGGCGCGTTGATGGCGCAAAACCAATTCACGCGCCGATGCGCCATGCAGGCAAGTCGTTCGAACTGCCTTGCGAGCCACACCGAACAACACTGTTCACGTCAGCAGCAGCACCTCGGCCGCGTCAGGGCGTGCCGCCAGCCAAACTCTGTGACGGAGGTGAATGATGACTCGTCCGGTTGAAGAAGATATCGTTAGACGCGCATTGGTGGGCGTCTTGATGCCCACACCCAATACACTTGAATCGACCCGGAAAGCACAATACGGTCCCAAGAAAAAATTCCGCATGACAAAGCGACCGCCTCCCGAAGCGCTCGAACCCGTCGAGGTCGAGCCGCCGCCGGCGCATATTTCAATCCTTGAACAACTATCGTCAAAGACACTCAGCGTCTGCTGGAGCGACCCACGTTCGGGCCACTACGCAGATCAGGTATGGCGAATCGGCCTTGCGCGTATGGATTCGTTTTGCGTGCTGACAGGGATGCCGATCCGACGCGGCGACCCGGTGTTCCGTCCACGCGCATGCGAAAGCTACTTCCCTGCCAATCGCGACCGGATGATTCTCGCGTCGGCCGTGCCGTCGTGTCCAAGCGGCATCGTGCTCGACTAGTTTCGAACTCGCGACCTTTCATACGCGCGCCTGCCTGCGCGCCCGCAATCTGAACAAAGCTTAAGCGCCACGGGCCGTGAGGTTCCGGCGCTTTTTCCTCTGCGCATCCTGTTGGACACGTGCGTCGGACTGTCACACGCGTGACTTTTTCTATTCAGCCTCTGAATAGGAACGCGCGCCTCTTATTGACGGTGTCACCCACATCGCGACCATTCAGCAGAACGTCGCAACCGGAATGTCATTGTCACGACGCGGCATATCACTTCTTGTCATGCGCGTGTACCGCAAGCGAAACACTTTGTCTCACATTCGGCGCATAGCGACCTTGCATTCGGCCTTCGACTGCCTTCCCACCTTTCTGCAAAAGGCTCACAGCGATCTGCACCATTGTGTGCGCGGGACTCTGTGCGGGCGTTCGCAAGTGTCCCCTCGGTTGCGCGGCGTTCGCAAACTCACTATCCTCACAACTACGACATATGTAGTCCTAGTTACGGAGAATCGAGATGAAGATCTTTCACGTCGATGCAAGCGCCAAGCGCGAGCGTTCCAATTCCCGCGCGCTGTCGCGCCAGTTCATTGAGAACCTGCGCCGCGAAGGCGTCGATGTCGAAGTCGATTATCTCGATGTCACCGTCGATACCCCGCCGCATGTGACAGAGGCGTTCGCGATTGCCACGTATCACCAGGAACACGAGCGCACCGACGAGATGCGCGCGACTTTGACCGCCTCCGACGCGTTGTGCAAGCGTCTGCTTGAAGCCGATGCGCTGGTCTTTGCCATGCCGATGTACAACTGGTCGATGCCGTCGGCATTCAAGGCGTTCATTGACAGCGTGACGCGTCCCGGCATCACCTACAAGAACGAAAATGGAAACATCGTCGGGCAGCTGAATCGCCAGAAGGTACTCTTCATTACCACGCGCGGCGCCGATTTGCGCCCTGGCAATGTGTTTTCGTCGATGGACGCACTGACGCCCGCTCTCAGGGCGGCATTTGGTTTTATCGGCGTCAGCGCTCCGCGATTCGTCGATGCGCAGCCGCTGCAGTTTTCGGATCAGCAAGCACGCAACGAGGCGTTAAAGCGTGCACACACGGAACTCGCCGACGTGGCCGCCGATTGGGCCGCATCGGAACTCGCGCGCGTGGGCAGTGTGGAGGCCGAGACGGCATAAGCGTCCGCGCGAAGCCGGAAACGGGAATGAGTCAGCGCCGCCTGCCAGAAAAAAGGCCGCAGTGCGCGGCCTTCAATCTTTCATGTGGCTTCGCGTTCACGAACGCGCGCCGGAAGGCGAACCGCCGCGATCGCGCCGCCTGCCCGCCGCGCGCCCACGTAGCCACTTCACGACTTGCGGCCCGAACGCACGAGGCGCCTTTGCCGATGTGCGCACGGCCAGATCTCCCAGCGATTGCGACGCAAGTGCCTCGCGCATTCGCTTCTCGGCGTTCTGCATCACGGCGTGGATCGAGCACACTCCGCTCGTCGCCCATGTCGGCGCGGCGTCGCCGAACACCGCGCAGCGCGTACGCACTTCGCGGCATTCGAACAGCGCCTTGTCGCCGTCGACTGCCGTGACGACGTCGAGCACCGAGATCTGGCTCGCCGGCCGCGCAAGCGCGAACCCGCCCTTCGCGCCTTCCGTTGCGATGACGAGCCCGGCCTTGTGCAATTTCGTAAATAGTTTCGCGACGTAATCGGCGGGCACGCCTTGTAACGCCGCCAGATCCCGCACGCTGGCCTCGGGCACGCCGCCCGGTGCGGCCTCCGTCAGGTAAAGCAGGCAATGCAGTCCGTATTCGACGCCTGCACTGATATGAGACATAGTCCACTCCGACACAATCAATCGGAGTTAGGCTACCCGCTTTCGACCAGGCTCGCAACCGGCCCGCCATTCACGCCCCATTAAGGTCTAACCAATGCGTATCGCGCTAGATTGGACGGATGCTGTCGAGCGAATGGAGTTCGAGCGAATCGTCGACGGAAAGCTCGTGCGCGATGAAGTCGATCAGCGCGCCCACGCGCCGGCTGGGCATGGCGCCCGCGTACACGGCAAAGAGATCCACCCGCTCGCCGATGAACGGGTCCAGCGCCGTTTCGAGTGCGCCCGATTGCAGTTCGTGGTAAATGTCCCAGCGGTTCTTCAGTATCACGCCGTATCCGTTGACGGCCCATTCGCGCAGCACGCTGCCGTCGCTTGCGATACGGTTGCCGGACACGCGCACCACGATCTGCTTGCCATCGATGACGAACGGCCAGTTGGCAAACGGCGAATCAGGCGGCGCGAGGATCAGGCAGTTGTGCGAAGCCAGTTGCGACGGATGCGTCGGCTTGCCATGCGTCGCCCAATAGGAGGGCGCGGCGCACACCACGCGCGGCCCGGTCAACAGCAGCCGCGCCTTAAGGCGCGCATCGATCAGCGGCCCGTTGCGCAATGCGAGGTCCAGATGCTGATCGATGAGATCGACGACACCATCCGTCAACAGCAGCGACACCTGCACCTGCGGATTCAGGCTCATGAACTTGTCGAGCAAAGGAACGACGCGCGTGCGGCCGAAATCGCTGCTGGCCGTCAAGCGGATCGGCCCATTGAGCGGACCGTCTTCGCGCAAGCTCAGAATGGCGGCATCCCAATCGGCCAGCACGCGGCGCGCGTCATCGAGAAAACGCTGGCCTTCGTGCGTGAAAGCGAGCCGCCGTGTCGTGCGCATAATCAGGCGCGCGCCCACTTCTTCTTCCAGCTTTTGCAACGCAAGCGTCACCGTGGACGTCGACACGGTGTTTTTTCGCGCAGCCGCGGAAAAGCTTCCGGCTTCGGCGATTTCGACAAACAGCCTTAACGCGTCCAGCCGGTCCATCTTCGCGCCTGTTCTAAAGAGACTTCCGGTTATGGAGTTTTTCGATCCGGCCGCCTGGTCTCCATATGCAAGCGCGTATGGACCCCGTGGCGCGCCATAGCACGTCACGAATCGACTCCTGAGTATCGAATACTTTGACCGGCCTCTAAAGACAAACTAGCGCTTAATTCGGTCCACAACCCGGTTGTGCGGAAGTTCGTGGTAGGGGGGCGGCGCGTCAGGTTCTTCGCGCGAGCCGCATCATGACCACATACAGCAGCGCGCCCGATACGGCGCCGATCAGCCAGCCGAAGTTGTTTTCGGGCAAGACGTGTAGCAGTTGCGTGCACAACTCCCAGCCAATGGAGATGCAGCCCGAAAGCACGAGCGCCGCGACGCCCACCTTGTTCCAGCCGCCGTCGTAGTAGAAGCGGCCCGTCGATGCCATCGTGTAGAGCTCGGCCGTTTGCACCTGCTGGCGCTTGATCAGATAGAAATCCGCCATCATCACGCCATAAAGCGGCGCGAGCACCGCACCGAACACGCTGACGAAAATCGTTATGGCTTTAGGGCTGTCGACAAAAATCCATGGGCAAACCAGCACCGCGAGGATGGAAGCGATCAGCCCGCCGCGCTTGAAATCGACGTGCTTCGGAAAAAGATTCGCCAGGTCGTAAGCGGGCGAGACGAAATTGGCGACGATATTGATGCCCATTGTCGCCACGATAAACGTGAGGCTGCCGATCACCACGGCCACCTTGTTCTGGATATGCGCGACGATCGCAACGGGGTCCATGATCATCGAGCCGAACACGGTCGCGCTGCCCGATGTCACGATCACCGTGATGATCGCGAAGACGATGAAATTGACGGGCAAGCCGAGAAAATTGCCCACTTTCATTTGATGCTCGCTCTTGGCGAAGCGCGAAAAGTCTCCGAAGTTCAGGAGCAACGCCGCGAAGTAACTGACGACGAGCAGCACCGCGTTGCCCATGCCCGCGAATTGTTCCGCGCCCGTTAGCGTTTTGCCGCCAAGCGTCAGGCTCAGACTGCCAAGTCCGGCCTGCGAAAGAATCCACGCCATCAACGCGAACATCACGACGTAGACAGCGGGGCCGCAAAAGTCGATGAACTTGCGGATCGTTTCCATGCCGCGCTGAAAAATGATTAGCTGGAAGACCCACATAAAGAGAAAGCTCACCCAGCCCAGGCCATCCAGCTTGAGAATGGTGACGTCGCGCAAAGCGGCTGAGGCGGGAATGAACAAGAGCAACAACGTCGCCACGGCTTTGGACGCGAAATAGGTTTGCACGCCATACCAGACGATGCCGACCACGCCGCGAATCACGGCCGCCAGGTTGGCGCCCATGACGCCCATGCTGACGCGCGCCATCACGGGAAACGGAATGCCGTGCATGTAGCTCGGCTTGCCGACCCAGTTCATCAGCACGTAGACGACGAGAATGCCGACCGTCAGCGCAATCAGCACCTGCCAGCCTGAAATGCCGAGCAGGAAGAGACTGGCCGCGAACGTGTAGCCGCCGACGCTATGCACGTCCGACATCCACATCGCGAAGATGCTGTAGCCCGTCCATGTGCGCTGCGTGTGCGGCACGGGCGCGAGATCGCGGTTGTGCAAGCGCGAGTCGGCTTGTGCGACGGAATCATCGAGGCCGTGCGGCGCGTCGAAAAGCGGTGACGTAGACATGGCTCCCCCTGCTGGTTGAAGCATGGCCGCCTTGCTGGACCGCCATGACCTGACGATGCGGCGTGACGACAGGTACAGTCGATCAGGTACAGTCCACTGCCGGGCCCGGTTTAGCCGATATGAACGCGCGATGACGGGCCTTTGCGGGTCTTTGTTTCTGCAATATAGATTGTTTTGCTAATAAAAGCGTTTGTCGAGGCTGTCAAAAAAGCGGAGCGCGCCGATGCATCGGCGGAATGGACAACGAGGGAGGATGAGGAGAGATGCATGCTTCCGTGACCGGTGAACGCGTCGCACGGCGTGGGTTTCGCCGCTGACCGTCCCTGCCGGCGCCGTCTTGCGGATGGCGCGGCGCCCGTCGGCGGAGGGTAATCCGCCCGTCGTTGCGGGCAAGGAAGCATGGTGAAGAATATACCGGCCATTGCCCCGTAAAGGCTTCCTGATTACCGTGCATCGGTCGACAATTACGGAAGATGCTTCAGGTACAATCGTCTATCAACGAATATTCTTCCTTCATAGGCCGCATGCAAGCCCGCAACCGTTCACTCGACAACCAGGACCGCGCGATCATGCGCGCATTGCAGAAGAACGCGCGCCTGTCCAACGCGGAGCTTGCCGAGATCGTCGGCATGTCGACGACTGCGTGCTGGAACCGCACGCGTCAGCTCGAAGCCGACGGTTATATTCGCGGCTACGTTGCGCTGCTCGATCAGCAGAAGCTGGGCTTCGCGGATGTCGTGCTGATCGAGGTCACGCTCGACCGGCACGACGACGACGCACTCGCCCGCTTCGGCGGCGAACTCGCCACGCTGCCCGAAGTGCTCGAGGCGTACCTCGTATCAGGCGAATACGACTATCTGATCAAGGTTGCCGTCGACGGCACCGCGGGCTACGAACGCTTCCTGCGCGAAAAGCTCTACAAGATTTCCGGCATCCGGCACAGCCGTTCGATGTTCGCGCTGCGCTGCATGAAAAACATTCCGTCCGTGCAGGTCTGAGCCCAGACGCTCGACTGCCGTGCGTGTCACGCGACCAGGCGCGGCTTCTTCGGCACCCCGAGCAACAGTGCGACGCCGCTCGCGAACAGCAATCCCGTCAACAGATACAGGGCGTCGTCCATGCTGCCCGTGCGCGTCTTGATGATGCCGATGACCCACGGGCTGACGATCCCGCTCGTAATCCCGATGCTGCTGATCAGCGCAATGCCCGCCGCGGCCGCCTTGCCCGACAGGTAACCCGACGGCACCGTCCAGAAGATCGGCAGCGCGGCGAAGATCAGCACGCAGGCAACCGACAGGATCGCGAGCGTCGCGGCGAAGCTGGACAGATGCAGCGTCAGCAGCGAAAGCGCGATGCCGCCGCCTATCGTGCACGCGGCAAAGTGCTTGCGCCGCTCGCCGCGACGGTCGGAATGGCGCGCAATCAGCATCAGTCCGATCGCACCGACGGCATTGGGAATCACCGTGTAGAGGCTGATCCACAGCACGTCGCGCACGCCGAAATCGCGGATCATCAGCGGCATCCAGAAATTCAGCGTCAACGATGCACACGTCAGCGAAAAGTAGATGAACGCGAACAGATAGACGCGCGCGTTGCGCAACGCGTCGATGAATGCACGCGACGAATGCGAACTCGCCGGGCGCGGCTCGGCGTCGCGTTGCGCGGCCAGATACGCCTTTTCCTGCTGGGTCAGCCACGTCGCGCTCTGCGGCCCGTCGACGAGCCAGAACGCCGCGAGCAGACCGAGCACGACAGCGGGCGCGCCTTCGATGGCGAACATCCACTGCCAGCCGTGCAGGCCCATCACGCCCGCCATGTCGCGCATGATCCAGCCGGAGATGAGGCCGCCCAGCACGCCCGCGACCGCGACGCCCGCGAAAAAGATCGACAGGATCACGGCACGCCGCTGCGCCGGATACCAGTACGTCAGATACAGCACGATGCCGGGAAAAAAGCCCGCTTCGAACACGCCTAGCATGAAGCGCAGCAGATAAAAGTGGGAAGGCTGCGACACGAACATCATGCAAACGGATGCCGCGCCCCACAGCAACATGATCCGCGTGAAGGTGCGGCGCGCGCCGAATCGCGCGAGCAGCAGGTTGCTCGGCACTTCGCACAGCACGTAGCCGATATAGAACACGGCCGCGCCGAGTCCGTACATCGCGTCGCTAAAGCCGAGGTCGTGCTTCATCTGCAGCTGCGCGAAGCCGATGTTGATGCGGTCGAGAAACGAAATGACGTAGCAGAGAAACAGGAACGGCACGATGCGCAACGTGACCTTGCGATACAACGCGTGGTCGTCATGCTGCGCGGCGGCATTCCCGCGAGGCTCATAGGCGGGCGTGATTGACTGACTCATCAAAGATCTCCGGGCAATGCGGGTCCAACGGACCCATTGGGGTCCGGCGTCTATTGCGCCGTGTTGTCAGGGAAGGCGGCCCGCAGGCAGGTGTGGCGGGCCCGCTGGGCAAGCTCAGGCGGCGGCGCGCGGGGCGTTGGCGGCGCGAGGTTCGTCGCGATCGACGCCTTCGCGCGCGTAGCGGATCGCTTCCATCAGCGTCGCGTAGTCGCCGATGTGATTGGCGAGCAGCAGAATCAGCTGTGCGTTCGCGGCCTGGCTTTGCGCCTCGTCGAAGTCGCGATGCATGTCGATCAGCGCTTCGTAGAAGTCGTCGGGCTGCGTCAGATTGAGTTGCGTGATGAGTGCCACTTTGCTGTCTCCAACTTTTGTCATATCGATGCGGCGCGTGTTCAGGCCACGGTTTCCACGCACAACACACGCTCGAACGCTTCATCGACACGGGCGGCATCGAAGGCACGCCACCGCGCGCAAACATGCTGGTCCGGACGGATCAGATAGAAGGTGCCCGGCAACGCGTCATACCGCGACCACGCAAGACCTTCAGTATCTTCAAGCACGACGGCGTCGTTCAGTGCTTGCACGGCATGGCGCACGCCGTGCGGCGCCACGATCACGAGCCTGAACGGAACGGGCCCCGCCTGCAGCGCCTGCAATGCGCGCTGCGCGGCCGCGTCGATGCCGTCACTGCCGCAAAAGAGCACGCCTGTGAAGGCGTTGCCGAGCTGGGCAAGCAGCCACGCAGGCTTGCCGTCCAGCGAAACGGGCGCGTCCATGCACGGCGCGCCGGGCACCATCTTGCCTTCGAAGCAGTCGCAATCGGCCGTGTTGAGCACGGAGTCGCGCAGCACGGCAGGCACCGAAAGACGCCCGCTGTTCGCGAGCTGACGCGCAAACGGATGCTTGCGCGCGAGCTTGAGCACGGCATCGCGGAACGTGCGGCTGACGGGCGACTTGGGCGTGATGAAATCAGTCGAGCGCGTCGAGTTCAGGATGTTCTCGTCGGCGGCATATTCGCGTTCGCTCGCATAGCTGTCGAGCAGCGCATCCGACGCACGGCCGTCCAGCACCATCGCCAGTTTCCAGGCCACGTTCTCCGCGTCCTGAAAGCCGCTGTTCGCACCGCGCGCGCCGAAGGGCGAAACCAGATGCGCCGCGTCGCCGACGAACAGCACGTTGCCATGCCGGAACCGCTCCATGCGCAGACACGAGAACGTGTAGACGCTGACCCATTCGAGTTCGAACTTCACGTCCGGCCCGAGCAGCGCGCGCACGCGCGGCAACACGCGCTCGGGCGTTTTCTCGACGACCGGGTCCGCATCCCAGCCGAGCTGGAAGTCGATGCGCCACACGTTGTCGGGCTGACGATGCAGCAGCACCGACTGGTTCGGATGAAACGGCGGGTCGAACCAGAACCAGCGCTCGCTCGGAAACTCCGCCTCCATCTTCACGTCGGCGATCAGGAAACGGTCCTTGAACACGCGGCCTTTGCTGTCGAGACCCATGATATTGCGAATGGGGCTGCGCGAGCCATCGGCGGCGATCACATAGCGGCCGCGCAACGCGTACTCGCCGTCGGGCGTTTCGACAGTCAGCATGACGGACGCGTCGGCCGAACGCGGCTCGCCGTGCTGCTGCAAGCCGACCACCTTGTTCTTCCAGCGGATGTCGATATTCGGCAGCGCCTGCGCGCGTTCAAGCAGAAAGCCTTCGACGTAGTACTGCTGCAGATTGATGAACGCAGGGCGCTGATGGCCCGCTTCAGGCAGCAGGTTGAACGTGTAAACGAGTTCCTCCTTGAGGAACACCTTGCCGACATTCCAGCTGATGCCCTTGTCGACCATGCGATCGCCGCAGCCGAGCCGGTCGAAGATGTCGAGCGAGCGCTTCGAAAAACAGATCGCGCGCGAACCTGTGGCGAGCGAACAATCGTCGTCGACGAGCACGACGCGCACGCCGTGCTGCGCGAGATCGATCGCCGTCGCGAGACCGACGGGCCCCGCGCCGACCACGATCACCGGGTGCATCTGCGCTTGCGACGCTGCGTCCTGCTCGGCGCAGCGCCGGTAGTCGAACGACAAGGTCTGGTAATTGATGCTGCTCATCCTGCTGTCTCCGTCCATCTCGTCTGGGCGTTTCTGGGCGCTGTTTATGTCGTCTAACCCGTCTGTGCCGTCACGCCTGCAGCGCGGCCCACATGTCCTTGTCGCGCTGCGCGGTCCAGATGCGCGGATGCGCGATGCCGCTCGCTTCGTCGAACGCGCGCGACACGTCGAACGGCAAGCAATGCTCGTAAATGAACACGTGGCCGAACTTCGGGTCCATCGCCTTGCGCGTGTGCGCCATCGCGGCCTTCAGGTCGAGCTTGTCGGCGACGGCTTCGCGGCCGCTTTGCAACAGCGTCGTGACGAAGTCCTTCGTGTAATCGAGGCCCTTGTGCACGTCTTCGGACGTCGTCAGCGCGGGGCCGCGGCCCGGCACGAGCTTCTCGGCGTTCAATGCGCGCAGCGCCTCGAGCGTCGCGGGCCACTGTTCGAGTTGCGCATCGCCGCAATAGCAGGCGGCTTCGTATTCGACGAGGTCGCCCGAGAACAGCACCTTCTGCGACGGCAGCCAGACGATCGTGTCGCCCTTCGTGTGACCCGCGCCGAGATGCGCGATGCGCACTTCGAGCTTGCCGAGGAACAGCGTGATTTCCTTCTCGAACACGAGCGTCGGCCACGTGAGGCCCGGCACCGTTTCGACGCCGGCAAACAGGCGCGGAAAGCGTTCGATCTCCGATTTCATGTCGGCCTCGCCGCGCTCGACGATCATTTCGTACGTGCCGCGGCTCGCGATGATCTGCTGCGCGCCCTCGGCGAAATACGCCGACGCGCCAAGCACGCGCACCGCGTGATAGTGCGACAGCACCACGTATTTGATCGGCTTGTCGGTGACGCTGCGGATCTTCGCGATCAGGTCTTGCGCCATCGCGGGCGTCGCGGTGGTGTCGACGATCAGCACGCCGTCGTCACCGACGATCACGCCCGAGTTCGGGTCGCCTTCCGCCGTGTAGGCGTACGCGTTCTCGGACAGCTGCGTCCACGTTATCTTCTTTTCTTCGAGGTCGGCTTGCGATGCGAATGCCTTGGCCATGCTCGTCTCCATGAATTGAGGGGCAAGCGCGAGCCCGCGCACGCCGGCGCGGCAGTGACAGCTCGCCCTGTCTGATTGGAATGATGTCCGGCGACTGTGAGGCCGGCGTGATTCCATCTTAGCGCCTGGCTTTTATTTGTCAATGGCTAAACGTGTTGCTATATACTAATTTCGTGTTTACCCTGGCGCGAAATGGCCGCGGCGCCGTTCGTTTAACATGGACCTTTTTTCCGGGCGGAACGACGACGTGAGCAAGGCGGCGAAAGAGAGCGATCCGGGCGCGGGCAAGCAGCAGCGCGGCATCCAGAGCGTCGAAGTGGGCGGACGGCTGCTGCAGGCACTGGCGACGGCGCGCGCGCCGCTCGCCCTGTCCGATCTCGCGGCAAGCGCCGACCTTGCGCCCGGCCAGGCGCACGCCTATCTCGTGAGCCTGACGCGGCTCGGTCTCATCAAGCGCGACGAGCTGTCGGGGCGCTACGAGCCGGGGCCGCTGTCGCTGCGGCTCGGTCTGATGCAGCTTGCGAACCAGCCCGCTTTTCGCGCCGCCGTGCCGCGCGTCGCCGCGCTCGCCGAGGAGATCGGCTTCAGCGTCGCGATCTGCGCGGCCGGTCCGCAGGGACCGACCATCGTCCGGTACGAGCATGCGGGCTTTCCGCTGCATGTGAACCTGCATGTGGGCACGGTGATGTCGTTGCCAGCTACATCCACGGGACGCGTGTTCTGTGCGTACCTCGCGCCCGACGCATTGCGGACGATGTGGACGAACCAGTCGGGCGGCGCGGGCGATCTCGTCGAGCCAGGGCAGCGCGCCTCGCTCGACGCGACGCTCGATGCGATCCGCGCGCGCGGCATCGAACGTGGCATCGATGCGCCGAGCCCCGGCATCAGCAGTCTCGCGGCGCCTGTGCTCGACGCGCGCGGCCAGTTGTGCCTTGCGTTGACGGTCATCGGCCCGAGCGGCGCTATCGACGTGAGCTGGGATGGCCCGACTGCCCGTGCGTTGCAGCGCGCGGCACGCGAAATCGGCGCGGAAATGGCGGCATATCGAACATGAACGAAGCAATCAATTCCGCGTCGGCCGCGTCGGCGGCGAGCCCCGACGCGAAACAGCAGCGCGGCATCCAGTCGCTCGACAGCACGGGCGAGCTGTTGTCGGCACTCGTCGCGGCGGGCAAGCCGTTGTCGTTGCGCGACCTGGCTGCGGCGGCGGGGATGCCGCCCGCGAAGGCGTTTCCGCATCTCGTGAGCCTGCAGAAAATTGGCCTGCTTGGCCGCGACGCGTCGGGCTGTTTCGAAGCTGGGCCGCTCGCGCTCGAACTCGGTTTGATCGGCTTGCAGCGCCTGTCGCCGACGCGCGAGGCCGAGCCCGAGATCGTCGAGCTGGCTGCGACGACGGACATGAGCGTCGCGATGGCCGTGCTCGGTCCGCTGGGCCCCACCGTCGTGCGGCTCGAAGAATCGGCGCGGCCGCTTCACGTGAGCCTGCGCGTGGGCACGGTGATGTCGCTCGTGAACACGGCGATCGGGCGCGTGTTCGCCGCGCATGTCGCCGACGAAGTGCGCCATGGTCTGCTCGCGCAGGATCATCTGCGGCTGGCGGGCGCGCAGGCGCCCGAGATTTTTGCCGATGCTCCCGATGCGCGCGACGCGACACTCGCCGCGCCCTATGCGCAGCGTCTCGCGCAAATCCGCGAGCAAGGCATCGACACGGCGCTGAACAAGCCGATCCCCGGCATCAGCACGCTTGCGGCGCCTGTGTTCGATCACACGGGCAGCATCGTGCTCGTGATCGCGTTGATGGGCACGGCGGGCAGCTTCGACAGCGATACGCACGGCGGGGCCGCGCAAACGCTGGTTGCCGCCACGAACCGGCTGTCGCGGCGCTTTGGGTATGCGGAGGGATAGGGTGGGCTATTGCGGCTCATCCTCCGACGCCGCATCCGGTTCATGCGACAGCCGCGCCTTCGCGTGCCGCATCTTCTCCAGCGTGTGCGGTTCGAGCCGCAGCGCGACGCCGATCGCGAGCGCATCCATCACGCACAGATGCACGAGACGCGAGACGCCCGGCGTGTTCGGATCGATGGGACTCGGCACGCGCAGCAGCAACGGAATATCGACGAGCCACGCAAGCCGCGAGCCGACGTTTGTCAGCGCGATCGTCGTCGCGCCGCGTTCTTTCGCGATCTGCATGCTCTCGTTCACTTCGACGCTGCGGCCCGAATGCGAAATGGCGAACGCCACGTCGCCGGGTTCCAGAAGGCCCGCGTAAAGCCGCTGCAAATGCGCGTCCGTGAATGCGCTCGCCGCGATATCGAGCCTGAGGAACCGCAGCGCCGCGTCTTGCGCGACGAGCCCCGAGCCCGAACCGACGCCGAAGAAATACACGCGCCGCGCACTCGCCAGCGCGGCGAGCGCCGCGTTCACCGCGACAGGATCGATTGCGCCGCGCGCCTGCGTGATGCCCTCGACGGCCGCTTCGCCGACCTTGTCGAATAGCGTCTGCGTGTCGTCGCCGCGCGCGATGGCCGTGGACGCATAGGGCATTCCTCCCGCCACGCTCTGCGCCAGCTGCATCTTGAAGTCGCGCAGACCGTGCGCGCCGACGGCACGGCAAAAGCGCGTGACGGAAGGCTCGGACACGTCCGCGCGCTGCGCGAGTTCGGTGATGCTCGCGCGCATCGCGAAGTCGACATCGGACAACACCATGTCGGCGACCTTGCGCTCGGCGGGCCGCAGCGATTCGAGCGCGCTCCGGATATGAGGAATCAGGTTCGGTGCGGACACCGTGCGTTCCTTTGGATGGATGGTGAATCGGCGGCGCCCGATTCCGTGGCGCCGTGGCGCCGTGGCGCCGTCAGCCCAGTCTGCGCCCGCTGTCCGTGTCGAACAGATGCATGTGCTGCTCGGGAAAGCGCAGCGTCACGCGCTGGCCCGGCTCGATCGACGCGCGCTGCCGCATCGTCACGCACCACGCCGCGCCGCCGATCTTGCCGTACAGATGCGTCTCCGCGCCCGTCGGCTCGATCACTTCGACATCCATCGGAATGCCTTCGCTCGACGCTTCGATATGCTCGGGCCGCACGCCGAGCGTGAGCCTCGCGCCCGGTTTCGCTGAGGCGCCCGGCAGCGGAATCCGCACGTTGTCTGCAAGCTGCAACGCCACGCCGTTCGCCGCGCTCACCACCTCGCCCTCAGCGAAGTTCATCGAAGGCGAGCCGAGAAAACTCGCGACGAACAGGTTCGCCGGCCGGTCGTACAGTTCCAGCGGACGCCCGATCTGCTCGATGCGCCCCGCGTTCATCACGACGATGCGGTCGGCCATCGTCATCGCTTCGATCTGGTCGTGCGTGACGTAAATCACCGTGTTTTTCAGGCGCTGATGCAGCGCCTTGATCTCGGTGCGCATCTGCACGCGCAGCTTCGCATCGAGGTTCGACAGCGGCTCGTCGAACAAAAACAGCGACGGCTCGCGCACCACGGCGCGACCCATCGCGACGCGCTGACGCTGCCCGCCCGACAGCGCGCGCGGCAAGCGGTCCAGATAGCTGCTCAGGTTCAGCATCTTCGCGGCGGCCTCGATCCGCGGCTTGAAACTCGTCTGCGATTCCTTGCGGATGCGCGGCCCGAACGCAATGTTGTCGTAGACGGACAGATGCGGATACAGCGCGTAGCTCTGGAACACCATCGAGATATTGCGCTGCTGCGGCGGCAAGCCGTTCGCGCGCGTGCCGCCGATCGTCAATTCGCCGCCGCTGATTTCTTCGAGGCCCGCGACCATGCGCATCAACGTGCTCTTGCCGCAACCCGACGGGCCGACCAGCACGACGAACTCGCCGTCGTCGATGTGCAGGTCGATGCCGTGCACGACCTGCGTGTCGCCGTAACGCTTGTAGATGCCGTTCAGTTGCACTGCTGCCATGCTGTCCTCGTCGTCTCGTATGCGGTTTCGTGCGTGTAAGTGGCGTAGCGATTCAAGCGCTATAGCGATTCGAGCGTCAGCTCTTCCGCCATCAGCCGGTTGCCCGCCATCAGCCCGCCGTCGACGGGCAGCACGACGCCCGTGATCACGCGCGCCATCGGCGAGGCGAGAAAGAGCACGGCATCGGCGATATCGTCGGGCGTCGCGAAGTCGCGCAGCGGGTACCACTTCTTCAGGTTCTCGAACACCTGCGGATTCTTGTCGACGCGCGCCTGCCATGCCTTCGTCTTTACCGTGCCCGGACACACGATATTCGCGCGGATGCCGTAGCGCCCAAGTTCGATCGCGAGCGCCTTCGTGTAGCTGATCAAACCCGCCTTCGCCGCGCTGTACGCGGGATGGCCGAGCGCCGTGATGCCGTTGACGGAGCCGATCAGCACGATCGAGCCGCTTTGGCGCGCGATCATCTGTTCGCGCACCGCTTCGACCGTGTGATACATGCCGTTCAGATTCAGATGCACGTCGCGCTGCCAGCTTGCGGCGTCCGTTTTGGCGAGCGTCAGGCCTTCCGCTGCACCGGCATTCGCGACCAGCACGTCGACGGGACCGCGCAGCGCGACGGCTTGCGCGACCTGTGCGCGCACCGCATCTGAATCGCCGAGATCGACCGCGATGGGCGTGACGTTGTCCGCGCCGAGATCGGCGACCAGCGCCCCGAGCGCCGTGGCATCGACGTCGAGCGCGAGCACCGTCGCGCCGTCCTGAACGAAACGCTTGCATAGCACGCTGCCGATCCCGCCGCATGCACCCGTCACCAGCACGACACGCTTCATGTCCATCCTCTCCACGTTCGCCGGGCGCCAGCGCCGCGTGGCGCGCCGACATGTTTCCGGCATGTAAATTTCCTACATATTGCGCATTTTCAGGGCAGACGCACCGTGCGCGCCCTGACAAACCCTCATACCCTGCACCGCACAAAAAGCCCATCATTTACAGCATGTTATGCAAAAAACTCGACGACAAAAAATATCGTCACCCCTACGTGACAACATTTTTTTTTCGTGTGTAGGATTTTTTCAAACAATTCAACCCCAAGCAGCCGGCTACGGCGGCGGACCACCCCAGGAGAGACGAAATGTCGTTGCATGCACGTGCTTCCCTTACGCTCGGCAAAGTCGCCGCAGCGCTCGCGTTTGCAGGTCTAGCCCTATCGGCGCACGCCGACACGGTGCGTGTGACGGTCGCGCATTACAGCGACGCGACGGCGCCGTACTTCGAAAAAATGGCCCGCCAGTTCGAGAAGGCCAATCCCGGCACCACGATCAAGATCGAGGACGTGAACTGGGACACGCTGCAACAGAAACTGCAAACAGACATCTCGGGTAACGCCAACGCCGACCTCGCTATCGTCGGCACGCGCTGGCTGCTCGACTTCGTGAAAGACGACGTCGCCGAGCCGCTCGACGGCTACATGGACGCGAGCTTCAAGAACCGCTTCATCGCACCGTTCCTCGCGCCGGGCCAGATCAACGGCAAGACGTACGGCCTGCCGATCGCGGCATCGGCGCGCGCGCTGTACTACAACAAGGACCTGCTCGCGAGCGTCGGTTATCCGAACGGCCCGAAAACGTGGAACGACGTGATCGACGCGTCGAAGAAGCTGAAGGCGAAGGGCATCGCCGGTTTCGGCCTGCAAGGCAAGGAAATCGAAACCGACGTGTACTACTACTACGCGCTGTGGACCAACGGCGGCGACGTGCTGAACAAGGAAGGCAAGGCCGGCTTCGATTCGCCCGCCGGCATCAAGGCGGCGACGCTGTACAAGTCGATGATCGACCAGGGCCTGACGCAGCCGGGCGTCACCGGCTACAGCCGTGAAGACGTGCAGAACCTCTTCAAGCAGGGCCGCGTCGCGATGATGATCTCCGCGCCGTTCCTCGCGAAGCAGATCAAGAAGGAAGCGCCGAATCTGAAATACGGCATCGATCCGCTGCCCGTCGGCACGAACGGCGCGACGTATGCCGTCACCGATTCGATCGTGATGTTCAAGAACTCGAAGGTGAAGAAGGACGCATGGAAGTTCCTCGACTATCTGTTCACGAAGGAACCGCGCGTCGAGTTCACGAGCACGGAAGGCTTCCTGCCCACGACGAAAGCGGAAGCCACCGACCCGGCGTTCAACGATGCCGACACGAAGGCGTTCATCGCGCTCCTGCCGCAAGCGCGTTTCGCGCCGACGGTGACGGGCTGGGAAGACACCGCGAAGGCCGTCACGAACGCGATGCAGGCCGTGTACCTCGGCAAGGCGAAGCCCGACGACGCGCTCAAGCAGGCCGCGAATCAGGCAAACCAGGCGCTCGGTCACTGATCGCAAGCGCGTGATGAACTGCTGACGCAGTACCGGAAGCCGCGTCGGCTCATGCCGATGCGGCTTCACCTTCGATAAGCGCTTCATCCCATCCGAAGCGCGATGTTGCAGCCGGCCCATTCCGTCCCGAGGGCTTCATGAGTTCCAACGCCCAAGCATCCGTCGATCGAGCACGCATGAGCCGTTCTATCGCACCGCGCGCCGCCGCGCCGTGGTGGCTGATCGCGCCGAGTCTGATTCTCGCGCTGTTCATCATCAGCTATCCGATCTTCAACATCGTGTACCAGTCGCTGCACGATGTGTCGCGCTTCGGCGCGATCCGCGATTTCACCGGCCTGAAGAACTTCTTCACCGTCTTCGCCGACCCCGTGTTCCTCGATTCGCTGCGCCGCACGCTCGTCTGGACCGCGTGCGTGGTGGGCGGCACGGTGATCATTTCCGTGCCCGTCGCGCTGGTGCTGAACCAGGACTTCCACGGCCGCGGCATCGCGCGCACGATCGTGATGCTGCCGTGGTCCGTGTCGCTGACGATGACAGCCGTGGTCTGGCGCTGGGCCTTCAACGACGACTACGGCATGGTCAACGTGACGTTGCAGCGGCTGGGACTGATCGGCGGCCCGATCCACTGGCTCGCGACGCCCGAACTCGCGTTTCCCGTCGAGATCGCGGTCGGCATTCTTGTTTCGATTCCGTTCACGGTGACGATTCTGCTCGGCGGATTGTCGTCGGTGCCCGGCGATATTTATGAAGCGGCGCGCATCGACGGCGCGAGCGCATGGCAGCAGTTCCGTCAGTTGACGCTGCCGCTGCTGCGCCCGTTCGTGAACATGGCGATCCTGCTGAACGTGATCTACGTGTTCAACTCGTTTCCGATCATCTGGGTGATGACGCAAGGCGGCCCCGACAACGGCACGCACATTCTCGTCACTTATCTGTACGAACTCGGCTTCCGGCTCGGGCGTCCGGGCCAGGCGGCTGCCGTGTCGCTCGTCATGCTCGTGATGCTGTTCGTGTTCTCGATGCTCTATCTGCGCATGCAGCCGCAAAAAGAAGGAGAGCCGGCATGAACGCCAAGATGAAGCGCACCGTCTGGTGCTGGCTCGCGCTGTCGCCGCTCATCGTGATCGTGCTGTTTCCGTTCGCCGTGATGCTGTTCACGGCGTTGAAACCCGCGAACGAAGTGTTCATTTATCCGGCGCGTTGGCTGCCCGCGCACTGGCAATGGCAAAACTTCGTCGATATGTGGACGGCGGCGAACTTCGGCGTCGCGCTGCGCAACAGCTGCGTGATCAGCCTGCTGTCGACAGCGCTGGCGCTCGCCGTCAGCCTGCCCGCCGCGTATGCGCTCGCGCGCTTTCCGTTTCGCGGACGCGGTTTGTATCGTCAGTTCCTGCTCGTCACGCAGATGCTGTCACCCATTCTGCTGGTGGTCGGCCTGTTCCGCCTCGCCGCGATGATTCCGTACGGCGACGGCAATCTCGTCGATTCGAAGATCGGCGTGATCGTGTCGTATGCGGCGTTCAATATCGCGTTTGCCGTGTGGATGCTGTCGTCGTACTTCGCGACCGTGCCGCGCGATCTTGAAGAATCCGCGTGGCTCGAGGGGTGCAGCCGCACGCGCGCCGTGTTCAAGGTGTTCCTGCCGCTCGCCGTGCCCGCCATCGTCGTGACGGCGATCTTTACGTTCATCAACGCGTGGAACGAGTTCGCCGTCGTCTATACGCTGATCCGCTCGCCGGAAAACAAGACGCTCACCGTGCAGGTCACCGATATGGTGGCGGGCAAATACGTCGTCGAATGGCATCTCGTGATGGCGGCGACGCTGTGCGCGACATTGCCCGTTTCCGTCGTGTTCGCGTGGCTGCAGCGCTATCTGGTGAAGGGTCTCGCGCTCGGCGCCGTCAAGTAAGGCGGGACGGTCGCGTCCAAAGTGGTTACCTGTAATTAGCCGAAATTGGCCATTTCATATGGCCAATCGAACGCCTAATCTTGCTCTGTCGCGCAAGCCTTTGCGCAGTCACTTACAGGAAACCATCATGGAACAACGTCTCGACTTCTACAAAGCCAACCCGCACGCAATCAAGGCGATGCTCGCGCTCGAAGAGCGCATCGGCAAGAGCGACCTCGAAAAATCGCTGACGGAACTGGTCCGCCTGCGCGCGTCGCAGATCAACGGCTGCGCGTTCTGCGTCGACATGCACACGACAGATGCGCGCAAGGGCGGCGAAACCGAGCGGCGCCTGGCGACGGTGGTCGTGTGGCGCGAGACGCCGTTCTTCACGGCGCGCGAACGCGCGGCGCTCGAATGGACGGAAGCCCTGACGCTGGTGTCCGAAAACCATGTGCCCGACGCCGTGTGGGAAGCCGTGAAGCCGCATTTCAGCGAGGCCGAACTGGTCGATCTGACGCTGCTGGTTTCGGCCATCAACGCATGGAACCGCTTTGCGATTTCGTTCCGGAAGATGCCGGCTTAACGCGACTTCAAGACATCGCGCGGATTCGTTTTGCGCGTGTACAGAGAGCGGGCAATCGCCCGCTTTTTTCATTGGCGATGCCAACGGGCACGGCCGCGAGGCTCCAACGCGACCCAACCCGATCCACCTGATCCAATGCCACGCGACGCCACGGCGACTGAAAGCCCATTGCCAGCAAGGGCGAGCGCCTGCATCCGACGTGCTTCGGCGCTATCCTATTGCGTCTACTCCAACAGGAACACGCTCATGAACACGACGACGGGAACCATGATCACTTTCAGCCGCCCGGACGGCAAGGAACTGCAAGGCTATCTCGCCACGCCCGAGAAAACGGACGGCGCGCCTGCAGTGGTGGTGATCCAGGAATGGTGGGGATTGAACGACCAGATTCGCGGCGTCGCCGATCGCCTCGCGAAGTCCGGCTATCTGGCGCTCGTGCCCGACCTGTATCGCGGCAAATCGACGGTCGAAGAAGAAGAAGCGCATCACCTGATGGATGGCCTCGACTTCGGCGATGCCGCGTCGCAAGATCTGCGCGGCGCGGTGCAGTACCTGAAGCAGCGCGCGGGCCGTGTCGCCGTGATGGGCTATTGCATGGGCGGCGCGCTGACGCTGCTCACGCTGTGTCAAAGCCCCGAGGTGACGGCAGGTGTGGTGTTCTACGGCTTCCCGCCGCTCGACTACATCGACGCATCGAAAATCAAGGCGCGCGTGCTCGGCCACTACGCCACGCAAGACGCGTTCTTCCCGATCGCGACGGTGGACACGCTGGAATCGAAGCTGCGCGACGCAAACGTGGATGTCGAGTTTCATCGCTATCTCGCGCATCACGGGTTCACCAACGAGACGGCCGTTGGACCCGGCCGCATTGCGGGGACGCAATTCGACCCGGTGTGGTCGCAGCTTGCGTGGGACCGCACGCTGACGTTCTTCGGCCGCACGCTCTGGGAGAAGTGAGCGCGCGCCGCTGACGCGTTTCGCCGCGCGTCGGTCGAAAAGGAATGCAGGCCGCGTGTTGCTACGATTTTTCGGGTGGGACTTTGAGATCGACGCGGCTCAGCGCGACCGACGCGGATAGCTCCGCAAATCGTCGGCGACGGGCACGGCCGCGAGTACCAGCAGGAGCGCAGCCAGCGGCACGGTCGCGACGAACCCGAGCTGCTTGAACGCAATCGCGCCGGCCAGTCCGCCGGCGAGAAACATGCCGAGCAGCGAAGCCAGCAGACCAAGCCGGCGGATGTCGGCGGCGACGTAGCCCGCCTCCGCCGCTCCCGCGCCCCGGTTCCAGTACAGGCCCTTGCCAATTTCGATGCCGATATCCGTCACGAGTCCCGTCACATGCGTGGTGCGGATTTCCGCTTTCGAGATCTTGGTGATCATGGCGTTTTGCAGGCCCATCACGTAGCACAGCAACGTGACGGTGGCGGGCACGAACAGCAGACGGTGATGCTCGGGGTTCGCGCCTAGCATGCCGAAACACAGCAACAGCAGCCCTTCCACAACGAGCGGCATCGCATAGACGCTCTGCGTGCCGCGCCGGCGGCCCCAGTTGATCAGAATCGCCGAACTGGCAGCGCCCGCGACGAACGCAACAATCGAACTCGCCGCCGACAGCACGAACGACATGTTGCCGAGTGCGAGACCATCGGCAAGCGACGACACCATACCGGACATGTGCGACGTGTACTGGCCGATGGCCAGAAAGCCGCCGGCGTTCGCCGCGCCCGCGATGCCCGCGAGCGCCAGGCCGAGGCGCCGGTTGGCGGCGTCGGTGCGAGCGGCCGACGTAAAGCCGCGAAGATAGTCGACGGGCACGATATTGTCTGCAACACGAGGGAATTCCCTCGATCGTACCCGCAAACCGCGTCTATCCCGACTTGGATTCGCGACAAATCGCTGCGATGATTTGTCGCAGCGGCCGACGCGCGTCTTCAATGGCGCCCGTTGGACTGGCTCACGCCGCGCCGCCTTCAGCCCGCGCTTCAGTCGTAGTGGCGATGCTTGTGCTTCTTCTTGTAGCAGCGCTTCGCGCGCAAGTTTGCTGTCCGTTTGGCTCGATTCTGTCTCGTGCATGGCCGCTCCAAAGATCAAACCTCGACGTCGCTCGGGCGTCCGCGCAGGCGCCGTGACCACCGTCACGCCAAGGCTGGCGGAAGCGCCGGGAGTCGCCGGGAACGCGTCACGCCCTGCTCCGCGCCGTCAGGCTGCGCTGCATCCTGCCGAAAAGCGGTGACGCTGACGCCCGAAATCACATCTATCGTTTGAGCTTTATTTAACGCGTAGATGGAGACGACGTCTCCCCCTCGTTTGAAGGGGGCAATCGGCTGTCTTCAGGGAACGCGCCATATGCGGCACGCGCGACGGCGCCGCATATGAAATAAGGGCTTCCGGGATCGCTTAAACAAAACGATCGGGGAAGCCCTTATGCAGATCGAGCCCGCTTTGAATTGCTGCGTACGCCCGCTTAGTTCCCTTCGAGGAACGACTTCAGCTTGTCCGAACGGCTCGGGTGACGCAGTTTGCGCAGCGCCTTAGCCTCGATCTGACGGATGCGTTCACGCGTCACGTCGAACTGCTTGCCGACTTCTTCGAGCGTGTGGTCCGTACTCATTTCGATACCGAAGCGCATACGCAGCACCTTCGCTTCGCGCGGCGTCAGCGAATCCAGCACGTCCTTCACGACGTCGCGCATGCTGGCGTGCAGCGCGGCATCCGACGGCGCCACCGTGTTCGTGTCTTCGATAAAATCGCCGAGATGCGAATCGTCGTCGTCGCCGATGGGTGTTTCCATCGAGATCGGCTCCTTCGCGATCTTCATGATCTTGCGGATCTTGTCCTCAGGCATTTCCATCTTCTCAGCCAGCGTTGCCGGATCGGGCTCCAGACCCGTCTCCTGCAGAATCTGACGCGAGATGCGGTTCATCTTGTTGATCGTCTCGATCATGTGAACCGGAATGCGGATGGTGCGCGCCTGGTCCGCGATCGAACGCGTGATGGCCTGACGTATCCACCACGTCGCGTACGTGGAGAACTTGTAGCCGCGGCGATATTCGAACTTGTCCACGGCCTTCATCAGGCCGATGTTGCCTTCCTGGATCAGATCGAGGAACTGCAAGCCGCGGTTCGTGTACTTCTTCGCGATCGAAATCACGAGGCGCAGGTTCGCTTCCGTCATTTCGCGCTTCGCCTGACGCGCCTTCAGTTCGCCTGCCGCCATCTGACGGTTGGTTTCCTTCAGGTCCTTCAGCGGCAACACGACGCGCGCTTGCAAGTCGAGCAGACGCTGCTGCTGTTCGCGAATAGCCGGCACGTTACGCGACAGGATCGCGCTGTACGCGTGGTTCTCGGCGACGATCTTGTCTGCCCAGTCGAGATCCGTCTCGTTGCCCGGGAATCGCGCGATGAACTCGGCGCGCGGCATGCCGCACTTGTCGACGACGGTATGCAGGATCTGACGCTCGACCTGACGCACTTCGTCCACCTGCGCGCGCAGCGTGTCGCACAGACGCTCGACGGTACGCGCGGTGAAGCGGATCATCATCAGCTCTTCCTGAATGGTTTCCTGCGCCTTCAGGTAGGACTTGGACTTGTAGCCTTCCTTTTCGAACGCGCGGCGCATCTTGTCGAACCATTCGCTGATAAGCGCGAACTTTTCCAGCGACAGACGCTTCAACTCTTCGAGCTGCGCGGCATTCGCCGTGGCCTGCGCAGCGCCATCGTCGTCTTCCTCTTCTTCTTCGTCGCTTTCTTCCGCTTCTTCGTCTTCGTTCTCGATCGCTTCCGCTTCCTGTTCGGAGAAGCCGTCGGCGTCTTCAGCGTTCGCGTCGATCAGGCCGTCGACCAGTTCGTCGATGCGGATTTCGTCGTTCGCGACGCGCTCCGCCATCGCGAGAATATCCGCGATCGTGGTCGGGCACGCGGAGATGGCCATCACCATGTGCTTGAGGCCGTCTTCGATGCGCTTGGCGATTTCGATTTCGCCTTCGCGCGTGAGCAGCTCGACGGTGCCCATTTCGCGCATGTACATGCGCACGGGGTCGGTCGTGCGGCCGAATTCGGAATCCACCGTGGAGAGCGCGACTTCCGCTTCTTCCTCCACTTCGTCGTCCGACGAAGCGTTGGGCGCGTTGTCGTTCAGCAGCAGCGTTTCGGCATCGGGCGCCTGTTCGTACACGGCGACGCCCATGTCGTTGAACGTGCTGATGATGCCTTCGATCGCCTCGGTTTCCGTGAAGTTGTCCGGGAGGTGGTCGTTGATTTCGCCGTAGGTCAGGAAGCCACGCTCCTTGCCGAGCTTGATCAGCGCGCGCAGCTTGGAGCGGCGCTCCTCAAGCTCCTCGACGGTGCCAGGCTGCGAAGACGCGAACGCGTCCTTCAGCAGCGCTTTCTCCTTTGCGCGACGGTCGCGTGCCTTGACCTTTTCGACCTTGCCCGTAGCGGGAGCAGCAGCTTCTTCGCCCTGGGATGCGTCGTCATCGACGGATACTTCATTCAGCTTTTTCGTCATGGAGTTCGCCATACCGGCTGTAGTCTCGACTGCCGGCTGCTGGACGGCAGCCGGTTGAACCGTGGATACCAAAGACTTGCGGGGAGCCGCATCGTCCTGCGCGGCATCCGCTTCCCTTTCGCTTCTGACTCCCTGCCGCTTCGCGACCGATGCCACCGACTTCGAGGTCACCGATGCCGCTCGCGCGGCCGAAGAGGTCGAGGCTCTTTTCCGGACAACAGGCGTGGCGGTTTCGGCAGACGTTTTCCTGACGGAAGAAACGGGACTGGCTGCGCTGACCCTGGTGGTCTTTTTCGGCTCCGAGGAGCCCGTGCCTGTCGCTTTTTTTCCGCCTGTAGTCTTTACCATTGCAATCGCCTTTTATCGCCTTTGCCTGGAGAAAAACAAAACCGCTGAAATCTTTTAATTATAGCATCCGGGGTTTCAGCCCTTCCCGTTCACTGCCCGCGCTGGCGCTTCATGTCAGCGCACGTCCTGCTCAATTCCTGATACTCCTTCATCTCCTCCGGGGAGAGGCTCGACTGGCGCGAAAGTTGAGTCAACCGCTCGCTATAAGCGTCATAACGCATCTTCAGAATGGCTGCTTTCAATTCCTCTCCGGCAAGCCGTTCATGCTCGCGACGCTCTTCGACGACGGTCGCGTCCTCGGGGTTCTTCAACAGCAGATCCCGAACGTTTTCATCATAGTCCAGAATTTCCCGGAAGATTTCCTCGAACGTGGGGGCATTTGCCCCGTTTCGCAACAGGTCGGACAGCAACTGGAACTCTGCTGTGTCGCCCAGCCCGCGGGCATGCGTCGTCACTTCTTCGAACAGTTCGCCATGACGCGTGACCTGCAGCAGCGCCTGCTCTTCTTCCTCGTCGAGCACGGCGACGATGCGCGGATGCATGACGAGATTGCGCAGCGCGCGCTGCTCGATACCCGTCACGCTGCGCCTGTCTTTGCGGGCAGGCGCGCTGCGTGCTACGGCCGCGATCCGCGCATCGACTTCGCATAAAGCGGCGACTTCCTCGAACGGCACGTCGAGCCGGTCGGCGAACATATGCATGATCTGCGCGCGCAGCGCGTTGGCCGGCAACTGCTGCAACAGCGGCTTCGCGTCAAACAACGCGCGGGCGCGGCCTTCGGGCTGATCCAGTTCCTTGCCCGCCAGCACCTCGTTCAGCAGGAACTGCGACAGCGGCATAGCCCGCTTGACCTGGTCCGCAAACGCTCGCGTGCCGAATTCGCGGACGTAGCTGTCGGGATCATGCTCGGCCGGTAGAAACAGAAAGCGGATCGTGCGATTGTCGGCGGCATGCGGCAGGCACGCGTCGAGCGCGCGACGCGCAGCGCGCCGGCCCGCCGAATCGCCGTCGAAGCTGAACACCACCGTATCCGTCTGCCGCATCAGTTTCTGCACATGAATCGGCGTGCAGGCGGTACCGAGCGTTGCAACCGCGTTCTCGAAGCCCAATTGCGCGAGCGCAACCACGTCCATATAGCCTTCGACGACCAGCACGTAGCGCTGTTCGCGGATCGCGAGCCGCGCCTCGAACAGGCCGTACAGTTCGCTGCCTTTGTTAAATAAAGGCGTTTCGGGCGAATTCAAATATTTTGGCTCGCCGCTGTCCAGCACGCGTCCGCCAAAGCCGATCACCTGGCCTTTCACGTTGCGGATCGGGAACATGACCCGCTCGCGAAAGCGGTCGTAACGGCGGTTCTGGCCCTGAGCGTCGGACTTTTCGCTGACGATCACGAGACCTGCCTCGACGAGCGCGTCGTCCCGATAGTTGGAAAAGGCGGACTCGAGGTTCTGCCAGCCGTCCGGCGCGTAGCCGAGGCCGAAGCGCTTGGCGATTTCGCCCGTGAGGCCGCGCTTTTTCAGGTACTGGATCGCGTTCGGCGCGCCGCGCAGTTGCGTCTTGTAGTAGTCGCTGGCTGTCTGCATCACGTCGGACAGCGCCGTCGTGACGGCCTTCGAGACGGCGGGCGCATAGCCTTCGCCACCGCCGCCCGCGCCGCCGCCGCGCATCGGCGAGGGCTCCTGCGGGACGGTCAGACCGACGGACTGCGCCAGCTCGTTGACGGCCTCCGGAAACGAAAGCCCGGCATGCTCCATGAGAAAGCCGATGGCCGTGCCATGCGCGCCGCAGCCGAAACAATGATAGAACTGCTTAGTCGGACTAACGGTGAACGAGGGGCTCTTTTCGTTGTGAAACGGGCAGAGTCCCATGAAGTTCGCGCCGCCCTTTTTCAGCTGCACATACCGGCCGACCACGTCGACGATATCGACGCGGTTCAACAGATCTTGCAGGAAAGAATGCGGAATCACAGCGCAGACGCGGCCTTAAAAGGGTTGGGCACCTTGGGTGAGACACAGCGCGCCGCGCGCGGCCGTTCGAACGGCGCGCTACGCGCGGCAAACACGGGAACCGCCTACTTCGACAGCGCGGCCTTGACCTGTGCGGACACGGTCGTCATGTCGGCCTTTCCGGCGAGCTTCGGCTTGAGCACGCCCATCACCTTGCCCATGTCCTGCGGGCCCGCGGCGCCGACCTGCGCGACGGCGGCCTGCACTTCGGCGGCGATCTCCGCGTCCGACAGCTGTTCCGGCATGTACGCGCTCAGCACGTCCAGTTCGGCCTTTTCCTTGTCGACGAGGTCCGTGCGGCCAGCCGTTTCGAACTGGGCGATCGAGTCCTTGCGCTGCTTGATCATTTTGTCGACGACGGCCGTGACACCGGCGTCGTCGAGTTCCACGCGATCGTCGACTTCACGCTGCTTGATGGCGGCGAGCAGCAGACGGATCGTACCGAGACGCTCGGTTTCGCGTGCGCGCATCGCTGCTTTCATGTCGTCGTTGATTCGGACCTTGAGACTCATCGTTCACCTGAATTGCGTGGGTTTTAAAACGGGTGGCGCAGAGCGCAAAAACCCGCTTGGGATCGTTCCTCAAGCGGGTTAGTGCCAAATACGCGGCGAATCCGTGCACCTGGATGCGGCGTTACGGGGCTTTCACAGCCAGTTGCCGCAAGCGCCGGCACGCGCCCGCGCCGTCACCTATTTGTGGGCCGCTGCTTTCGCCCGCTAAAAACACTGGCGAGCATTGCGACTTCACGTTGAATCAGTAAAACTTCTTTGGCAATTGCTGGCTGCGCAGGCGCTTGAAATGCCGCTTCACCGCAGCCGCCTTTTTCCGCTTCCGCTCAGACGTCGGCTTTTCGTAAAACTCGCGCGCACGCAGTTCAGTCAAGAGACCGTTCTTTTCGATTGTGCGCTTGAAGCGGCGCATCGCGACTTCAAAAGGCTCGTTTTCTTTTACGCGAATGGTCGTCATCTTTCAATAACGGAGCGTGGCAAAGATTGGAAAGTATAGCAGCTGTTTCGCACAATCGCATGGCAGTGTCAACCCCCTATTGACGCGTTTCGCTCATGCCCTTCCGACATACTCCGAGGCCGCCTGGCCGGCCGCCACACCCGACGCCCACGCCCATTGGAAGTTGTAGCCGCCGAGCCAACCCGTCACGTCGACGGCCTCGCCGATGAAGTACAAGCCCGGCACGCGCGCGCTCATCATCGTCGCCGACGACAGCTCGCGCGTGTCCACGCCGCCACGCGTCACTTCGGCCTTCTTGTAGCCTTCGGTACCGTTCGGCGTGAGCGTCCAGCGCGATAACGCCTCACCGACGCGCCGCAGCGTCTTGTCGGGCAGATCGGCGAGGCGCGCCTCGGCGGGCACGCCGTGCGTCTGCAGCCAGACATGCGCGAGCCGCGCGGGCACCCATTCGGCCAGCAGGTTGGCGATCTGGCGCTTCGTGGCGCTTTTCGCCTCCAGCAGCGCGGACGTGGCGTCGCGCTCCGGCAGCAGGTTGATGTGCACGGGCTCGCCCGGCTGCCAATAACTCGAGATCTGCAGCACGCCGGGGCCGGACAGCCCGCGATGCGTGAGCAGCAGATCTTCGACGAATTCGCCGCCCGTTTTCTTCGCGCCCGTCGCCAGATGCACTTCCAGCGACACGCCCGATAACGCCGAGAACGGCTCCCAGTCAGCCTGCGCGAACGTGAGCGGCACGAGCGCCGGGCGTGTGTCGATCAGTTTGTGTCCAAACTGCTTGGCAATGCGATAGCCGAAATCGGTCGCGCCGATTTTCGGAATCGACAGCCCGCCCGTCGCGATCACGAGCGCGCGAGCGCGGATCGGGCCATTGTGCGTGTCCAGCGTGAAACCGTCGGAGCCGCCGTGACGCACGTGCTCGACGGCAAGCGGCCGGCGCCACGCGATCTGGCCGGCGTCGCATTCGCTCTTGAGCACGTCGATGACGGCATCGCTCGACTGATCGCAAAACAGCTGTCCTTTGTGCTTCTCGTGCCAGGTCACGCGATACCGCCTGAGCAGCGCCATGAAATCGCGCGGCGTATAACGCGCGAGCGCCGAGCGGCAAAAATGCGGATTCGCCGACAGATAGTTGGCCGGACCCGCATAGAGATTCGTGAAGTTGCAGCGGCCGCCGCCCGAAATGCGGATTTTTTCGGCGAGACGCGCCGCGTGGTCGATCAGCACGACGCGCCGGCCCAGCTGCCCCGCCACCGATGCGCACATCATGCCCGCCGCGCCCGCGCCGATTACGGCGATATCGAAGGATTCCATGGGGTTGCATTGTAACCGGCGCCATCGGGGCGTCCGGCGGCCCGAAGCCCGCGCTGCTATACTTTCAGGTTCCTTTTCTCAAGTTTCGGGCGCATTTGTGGGCGCCCGATCGGCGTTCGATCATGCTCGTTCTCGGCATAGAAAGCTCCTGCGACGAAACCGGCCTCGCGCTCTACGACACGGAGCGCGGCCTGCTCGCGCACGCGCTGCATTCGCAGATCGCGATGCATCGCGAGTACGGCGGCGTGGTGCCGGAGCTGGCGTCGCGCGACCATATCCGCCGCGCGCTGCCGCTGCTCGAAGAGGTGCTGGCGCGCTCGGGCGCCGCGCGCGGCGACATCGACGCTATCGCCTATACGCAAGGACCTGGGCTCGCGGGCGCGCTACTGGTGGGCGCAAGCATCGCCAATTCGCTGGCGATGGCATGGAACAAGCCGACCGTCGGCATTCACCACCTGGAAGGGCATCTGCTGTCGCCGCTGCTGGTCGACGAGCCGCCGCCGTTTCCGTTCGTCGCGCTGCTCGTGTCTGGCGGTCATACGCAGCTGATGCGCGTGACCGACGTCGGCGTCTACGAGACGCTCGGCGAAACGCTCGACGACGCCGCGGGCGAAGCGTTCGACAAGACCGCGAAGCTGCTTGGCCTCGGCTACCCTGGCGGGCCGGAAGTGTCGCGTCTCGCGGAGTTCGGTACGCCGGGCGCCGTCGTGCTGCCGCGTCCGATGCTGCATTCCGGCGATCTCGATTTCAGCTTCAGCGGCCTGAAAACAGCCGTGCTGACGCACATGAAGAAGCTGGGCAGCAATGTCTGCGAGCAGGCCAAGGCGGATCTGGCGCGCGGCTTCGTCGACGCAGCCGTCGAGGTGCTGGCCGCGAAATCGCTCGCGGCGCTGAAGAAGACGAAGCTCAAGCGACTGGTCGTCGCGGGCGGCGTGGGCGCGAACCGGCAGTTGCGCGAGGCGCTGTCGGCCGTGGCGCAAAAGCGTGGCTTCGCCGTGCATTACCCGGATCTGTCGCTGTGCACGGACAACGGCGCGATGATCGCGCTCGCGGGCGCCTTGCGCCTGCAGCGGTGGCCCGCTCAAGCGGCCAACGATTATGCGTTCACAGTGAAGCCGCGCTGGGATCTGTCGTCGCTCGCGCGTTGAGTCGCGTGACGCGCGGCTTCTGCGCCACAAGCTAAAACGGCCGCCCGGTGACGGGCGGCCGTTTTCGTTTCAGGCAGGACGAAGGCGTCGTCAAGCCGTCCGCTTGTCGCTTTCGATCACGGCATAGGCGCTGTGATTGTGAATCGACTCGAAGTTCTCGGCTTCGAGCACGTACGCGACGATGCGCGGATCGGCATTCAGACGTTGCGCGACGTCGCGCACCAGATCTTCGACGAACTTCGGATTCTCATACGCGCGCTCGGTGACGAACTTCTCGTCCGGGCGCTTGAGCAATCCCCACAACTCGCACGAAGCCTCTTCTTCCGCGATCCGGATCAGATCCTCGACGGGCACGTCGCCGGCCAGTTCGGCGTCGATCGTCACATGCGAGCGCTGGTTGTGCGCGCCATATTGAGAAATCTTCTTCGAGCACGGGCACAGGCTCGTGACGGGAACCGTCACCTTCAGGAACAGGCGCGTCGCACCGTTGCGTGAGTCGGCCGTCAGCGTCACTTCGTAGTCCAGCAGACTTTGCACGCCTGACACAGGCGCCGTCTTGTTGACGAAGTACGGGAACGACACTTCGATGCGGCCCGCGGGCGCTTCGAGCTTTTCGAGCATCGACGCGAGCATCGTGCGGAACACCGACGAATCGAGCGGCGCCTTGTTCTCTTCGAGCAGCGCGACAAAGCGCGACATGTGCGTGCCCTTCACCTCGGCGGGCAGATGGACGTCGAGATTCCACGTGCCGATGGTCGGCTGCACGTTGCCATCGGGCATGCGGACCGTCAGCGGATGACGCACCGCCTTCACGCCGACCCGTTGAATGGGAATCTGGCGGGTGTCGAGCGTGCTCTGCACGTCGGGCATCACGAAGGCGGGGTTCATCTGGTTCATGTTCTTGTCCTCACTTGCAGCGCGAATCGACGCGCAAAATGACAACCGCCGGCTTGCGCCGGCGGAGTCCGACGGGTATGCCACCCGCCGATTCATATTGGAGTAGATGCAACGGGCCGCTGTTTCGTTCCTGATGGCCCGGGCAATGTTAAGCGACGCGTTTGACCGACTTGCCGCTTGCGTGCTCCACAAAGCGCTCACGGATGGACTTCGCGATGCCCGCTGCGTCCAGACCGCACGACGCGAGCAGCTTGGCGGGATCTCCGTGATCGATAAAGCGATCGGGAAGGCCCAATTGTAGTACGGGCCGGATAACCCCACACTCCATCATGGCTTCCACGCACGCGGAACCCGCGCCGCCCATGATGCAGCCTTCTTCGACCGTGACGATGGCATCGTGCGACTCGGCCAGTTCGCGCACGAGGTCGGCGTCGAGCGGCTTCACGAAACGCATGTTGGCGACCGTCGCGTCCAGCTGCTCGGCTGCCGCGAGTGCCGGCGCGACCATCGTGCCGAAGGCGAGAATCGCGATGCGCTTGCCGGCCGGCTGGGTCGACTGGCGACGGATTTCGCCCTTGCCAAGCGGCAGCGCGGCCATCTGCTTGACGGTCGCGACGCCCGTACCCGCGCCGCGCGGATAGCGCACGGCCGTCGGGTTCGGCTGCTGCAGCGCCGTGTACAGCATCTGGCGGCATTCGTTTTCGTCCGACGCGGCCATGATCGTCATGTTCGGAATACAGCGCATGAACGCGAGATCGTACGCGCCCGCGTGCGTCGCGCCGTCCGCGCCGACGAGGCCCGCGCGATCGATCGCGAACACAACGGGCAGGTTCTGCAGCGCGACGTCGTGGATCAGCTGGTCATAACCACGTTGCAGGAACGTCGAGTAGATCGCGACGACGGGCTTCATGCCTTCCGTCGCGAGGCCGCCCGCGAAGGTGACCGCGTGCTGCTCGGCAATGCCGACGTCGTAATAGCGATCCGGGAAGCGCTTCTCGAACTCGACCATGCCCGAGCCTTCGCGCATCGCGGGCGTGATGCCGACCACGCGCGAATCGAGTTCCGCCGCGTCGCACAGCCATTCGCCGAACACCTGCGTGTAGGTCTTCTTGGCGGGCGTCGCCGACGGCTTGATGCCTTCGGCCGGATTGAACTTGCCGGGGCCGTGATACAGCACCGGGTCGGCCTCGGCGAGCTTGTAGCCCTGGCCTTTCTTCGTCACGACGTGCAGGAATTGCGGACCGCGCAGTTCCTTGATGTTCTGCAGCGTCGGGATCAGCGAATCGAGATCGTGACCGTCGATCGGTCCGATGTAGTTGAAGCCGAATTCTTCGAACAGCGTGGCGGGGACGATCATGCCCTTCGCGTGCTCTTCGAGCTTGCGCGCCAGATCCAGCACGGGCGGCGCATGGCGCAGCACCCGCTCGACGCCGGCACGCGCGGCCGCGTAGAAGCGGCCCGACATCAGGCGCGCGAGATGGCGATTCAGCGCGCCGACGGGCGGCGAGATCGACATGTCGTTGTCGTTGAGGATGACGAGCAACGGCACGTCGTCTTCGACACCGGCGTTGTTCATCGCCTCGAAGGCCATGCCCGCCGTCATCGCGCCGTCGCCGATCACGGCGATCGCGAAGCGGTCTTCGCCGCGTAGCTTGCTGCCGATCGCCATGCCGAGCGCCGCCGAAATCGACGTGCTCGAGTGCGCCGTGCCGAATGTGTCGTACGGCGACTCGTCGCGTTTCGGGAAGCCCGAAATGCCGCCGAGCTGGCGCAGCGTCGACATCTGATCGCGGCGGCCTGTCAGGATCTTGTGAGGATAGGTCTGGTGACCCACATCCCAGACGACGCGATCGCGCGGCGTGTCGAACACGTAGTGCAGCGCGATCGTCAGTTCGACCGTGCCGAGGTTGGACGACAGGTGGCCGCCCGTTTGCGAGACGCTGTCGAGCACGAAGGCACGCAACTCGTCTGCAAGCGGTTGCAACTGGCGGCGATCGAGGCGGCGCAGGTCCGCGGGGTCGTCAATGGTTTTCAGCAAGTCGTACATCGTCGTTCCATTGTAGGAAAACTTACGCGCCCGCACTTCATTCGCGCACATCCGAAGGTGCTTGTGCGGGCGGCGGGCTTTCGCGTTACAGCTACTTCAGCTGACCCGGTTCACCACGAGGTCGGCCAACTCGGCGAGCCGCTGCGAGCGGGCGCCGAAAGGTGCAAGGGCATCGTGCGCGTCGCTGCGCAATTGCGCAGCCAGCGCACGCGAAGCATCGAGCCCGATGATCGACACGTAGGTCGGCTTGCCGTCCTTCGCGTCCTTTCCAGCTGTCTTGCCGAGCGTCGCGGAGTCCGTCGTGACGTCGAGAATGTCGTCGACGACCTGGAACGCCAGCCCGACAGCGGCAGAATATGCGTCTAGCGCGGCCAGCGCCTTCGCGTCCGGGCCGCCGTTATCCATTTGGCCCGTCAGCGCGCCCATCCGCACGGCGGCGCGCAGCAGCGCGCCCGTTTTCAGACGATGCATCGTTTCGAGCTGCGTGCGCGTCAGCGTATGACCGACGCTCGCCAGATCGATCGCCTGGCCGCCGGCCATGCCGATGGAGCCGCTCGCGAGCGCCAGTTCGCGCACGAGCGCGGCCTGCGCCGCGGGCGCGAGCACGTCCGATGTCAGTGCAACGAAAGCCTGGGACTGAAGCGCGTCGCCGACCAGCAAGGCCGTCGCTTCGTCATACTTGACGTGTACGGTGGGCTTGCCGCGGCGCAGCGCGTCGTCGTCCATGCAAGGCATGTCATCGTGTACGAGCGAGTAGACGTGGATCATCTCCAGCGCCGCCGACGCCGCGTCGAGGCACTCGGCCTTCGCGCCCGTCAGCTCGCCTGCCGCATGACAGAGCAGCGGGCGTACCCGCTTGCCGCCGCCCAGCACGGCATAGCGCATCGCTTCATGCAGCTTCGCCGGCTCGGTCGCTTCAGACGGCAAGTAGTTTTCGAGTGCGCTCTCTACCCGGTCCAGCACCGAGCGCATCCATTGTTCGAAGGTCATAGATCGTCTCCGCTGTCGGCAGCGGTTGTACCTGCTGTATTCACGGGAAGCGGCTTGAGCGTTTCGCCATCGAGCACGCGCACCTGCTGCTCCACTTTCTCGAGCTGCTGCTGGCAGAACGCCACGAGCACGGCGCCGCGCCGGTAAGCCGCCAGCGACTCCTCGAGATTGAGGCTGCCGCCTTCCATCCGCCCGACAAGCCCCTCCAGCTCGGCCAGTGCCGCCTCGTAGCTCTCGGGCAGCGGCGTGCTGTCGGAACCTTCGGCGCTGGTAGGGGACAAACCAGCCGTATCCGTCTTCGCCATGAATCGTCGCAAAATTAAAACAAGTCGGACATTCTACGGCAAAAGCAATATTTTCGACCTGTGAGCGCACCAATCGGTGCTGGCGCGACGCTTGCGCAACACTTTCTGCATCAGAAAAGAATCTGACGTTCACGCGCCGAAATAGCGAACTTCGATGACATTTTTAACCCAAATCAGGTACTTAAGTGCCCCAAGGAGGGGGAAACAGGTATAATCGCGGGCTCCCTAAATCGAATCTTCGATGGTTGGGTTGTTCACTGCTTTCACGTCTTCATCGGGAGTGGGAATGTCCAATCTGAGCAATGCATTGCAGCTGAAGGCTATTCACAGCCAGCTGCCAGTCACGGCTTACTTTGACCAGGCGCTTCACCAGCGCGAACTCGAAACCCTTTTCAAGAAAGGTCCTCGCTACATCGGGCACGAACTCATGGTTCCAGAGGCGGGCAACTATTTCGCCTTGCCCAGCGAGAGCGAGGGGCGCGTGCTCGTGCGCAATCAGCAGTCGCAGATCGAACTGCTGTCGAACGTATGCCGCCACCGCCAGGCAATCATGCTGAACGGCCGCGGCCAGACGGAGAACATCGTCTGCCCCCTGCACCGCTGGACGTACGACCTGAACGGCCAGCTGCTCGGCGCGCCGCATTTCGCCGACAACCCGTGTCTGAATCTCGGCGGCACGCCGCTGCAAAGCTGGAATGGCCTGTTGTTCGAAGCGCAGGGCCGCGACGCCGCGAAAGACCTCGCGCGTCTCGGCACGGCGCAGCACTTCGACTTCACGGACTACATGTTCGATCACATCGAAGTGCACGAGTGCAACTACAACTGGAAGACCTTCATCGAGGTCTATCTGGAGGACTATCACGTCGTGCCGTTCCATCCGGGCCTCGGCAGCTTCGTCAATTGCGACGATCTGCAGTGGGAGTTCGGCGACTGGTACAGCGTGCAGACGGTCGGCGTGCACAACGAGCTTGCGCGTCCGGGCAGCCCGACGTATCGCAAGTGGCACGACGAGGTGCTGCGTTTCCGCGACGGCAAGATGCCGGACTTCGGCGCGATCTGGATGGTGTATTACCCGGGCATCATGATCGAGTGGTATCCGCATGTGCTCGTGGTGTCCTGGCTGATTCCGCGTGGTCCGCAGAAAACGACCAACGTCGTCGAGTTCTATTACCCTGAGGAAATCGCGCTGTTCGAGCGCGACTTCGTCGAGGCGGAGCGCGCCGCGTACATGGAAACGGCGCGCGAAGACGATGAAATCGCCGAGCGCATGGACGCCGGCCGTTTCGCGCTGATGCAGCGCGGCGAATCGCAGGTCGGTCCGTATCAGAGCCCGATGGAAGACGGCATGCAGCACTTCCATGAGTTCCTGCGGCGCGAGCTCGGCACGATCTGACGCACCTGGCCAAACGGCTATGAACGAGGAAAGACGGGCTTCGGCCCGTCTTTTTTGTTTAGACTAGAGATATCGTTCGGCGCAGCCGAAGTCCGTCTCTCAGGAGCCGTCATGCCACACACTCACTACACCACACTGATCTCCGCAGGCAATCTCGCCGAACGTCTCGCCGCCGCGCCAGGGAGCGTGTTTATCGCCGATTGCCGTTTCGATCTCGCCGACACGGAAGCCGGCGAAAAGGCTTACGCAGCGGGTCATCTGCCGCAAGCGCACTATCTTCATCTCGATCGCGATCTGTCGGGCCCGAAGACGGGCACGAACGGGCGTCATCCGCTGCCGGACCGGCAAAAGCTGGTCGAACGGCTGGCCGAACTCGGCCTCAACCAAGGCCAGCAGGTCGTCGCGTACGACGCGCAAGACGGCCGCTACGCCGCACGCCTGTGGTGGTTGTTGCGCTGGCTGGGGCACGATTCCGTCGCGCTGCTCGATGGCGGGCTCGCCGCCTGGCAGGCCGCGGGCCAGCCGCTGACGCAAGACGCGCCGGCCCAGGCGAGGGGCGACTTGAAGGCGGGCGCACCGCTGGCGGTGACCGTCGACGCGCAGGCTGTCGAGCGCAATATCGGCACGAAGGAGCGCGTGGTGCTCGATGCGCGCGCCGCCGACCGCTATCGCGGCGAGAACGAAACGCTCGACCGCGTGGGCGGCCACATTCCGGGCGCGCGCAACCGCTTTTTCGGCGAAAACCTGACTCCCGACGGCCGCTTCAAGCCGGCGCACACGCTGCGCGAAGAATTCAGCGCGATCATTCCAGGCGTCGCGGCCGAGCATATCGTCCTGCAATGCGGCTCGGGCGTCACCGCCTGCCACAACGCGCTCGCGATGGAAGTCGCCGGCCTGCACGGCGCGGCGCTGTACCCCGGCTCGTGGAGCGAGTGGAGTGCCGATCCCGCGCGGCCGGTGGCGACAGGCCCGAATCCCTGAGCCGTTGCCTGCCGTTGCCTGCCGTTGCCTGCCGTTGCCTGCCGGCGTCTGCGGCGCTCGCGCCTGGATGGCGCCGCAGACAAAGACAACAAGCTCCGTCAACCGACGCCGTGCGCCTTGAACCAGGCCAGCGCACGGCGCCAGCCGTCTTCGGCATCGGCTTGCTTGTAACTCGGCCGATAGTCCGCGAAGAACGCATGCCCTGCATCGTCGTACACGACGAACTGCGAGCCGCGTCCGGCCTGCGGCCCTTGCGCGATGGCCTGCTTCATCTGCTCCAGCGTTTCCTGCGGAATGCTCTGATCCTGTCTTCCGTATAGACCCAGCACGGGCACCTGCAGATCGGACACGCGGTCGATCGGATTGGCGGGCGTCATGGGCGTCTGGTTGCCGGCTACCCGGCCGTACCACGCGACAGCCGCCTTCAGCCGCGGATTGTGCTCCGCATACAGCCACGCGATGCGCCCGCCCCAGCAGAAGCCGTTGATGCCCACCTTGTTGACGTCGCCGCCATGCTCGCCCGCCCATTTGAACGTCGCGTCGAGATCGGCCAGCACCTGCGAATCGGGCACCTTGCTGACGAGCTGATCGTTGAGCTGCTGCATCGACGTGTACTTGCTCGCATCGCCTTGCCGCGTGTAGAGGTCCGGCGCGATGGCCAGGTAGCCCTGCTTCGCGAAGCGCCGGCAGACATCGGCGATGTGCTCGTGCACGCCGAAAATCTCGTGCACCACGATGATAACGGGCAGATGCGTCTTGCCTTTCGGCTGCGCGCGGTACGCGGGCACCAGCGTGTCGCCCGATTTGATGCCGACTTCGCCCGCATCGAGACCCTCGCTGTCCGTATGGATGGTTTGCGCGGACACGGGCAGCACGCACGCCGCGAAGCCGCTGCCGAGCGCCGCCTTGATGAACGTACGCCGGTCAAACGGAACATGCGGAACGAGACTGTCGACTTCAGGCTTCAACATGCTGTGCTCCTCGATGGAATGGGTATCGGCAAGGGAGCCAACAGGATACGCGTAAAGCGCATCCTGTTGCATGAGCATCGAAAGCGGTCAGGCTCGGCGTCAGTGCAGCTTGACGCGAGGCAGCGTGGTGCGCCGCAGCCAGTGCGCGAAAGTATCGAGCACCATGCGCGCATAGCCGTGCAGCGCGGCGATATGCAGCCGGTACAGCGACATGTACATGAAGCGCGCGAACAGCCCTTCGATCAGCATGTTGCCGCCGATCACGCCGCCCATCAGATTGCCGACGGCGCTGAAGTGGCCGAGCGACACCAGCGAGCCGAAGTCGCGATACGTGAATTCCGGCAGCGGCCGGCCTTCGATCCGGTTCGCGATGGCGCGCAGCAGAAAGCTCGCCTGCTGATGCGCGGCCTGCGCGCGCGGCGGCACGTTGCGCTCGTTGCCGGGCCACGGGCAAGCCGCGCAATCGCCGAGCGCGAAGACGTTGTCGTCGACGGCCGTCTGCAGCGTGCGGCGCACTTCGAGCTGCCCGAGCCGGTTCACGGGCAAACCGTCGAGCTGCCCCAGCACGGCGGGCGCCTTGATGCCCGCGGCCCAGACGGTCAGATCCGCGCGCACGCTCTTGCCGCTCGCCGTGCGAACAACGCCCGGCGCGACTTCCGCGACCGTCTCACCGACCATCAGCTTCACGCCCAGCTTCTGCAGCAGTTCCGCCGTCGCCGTCGACACGCGCTCCTGCAACGCCGGCAGAATGCGCGGCCCGGCCTCGATCAGCACGATGCCGACGTCATGACGCGGATCGAGCTTGTGCAGCCCGTAGGCCGACAGCACCTGCGCCGTATTCCGCAGTTCCGCCGACAGTTCCACCCCGGTTGCGCCGCCGCCGACAATCGCCACCTGGATGCGCGGCTCCGTCGACACCGCGCCATGCTCCGACTCGACAGGCTCGTGCGCCTGATGCTCGGCGCGCATGCAGGCCGCGATCAGGCGTTTGCGGAAGCGTTCGGCCTGGTGAACGGTATCGAGCGCAATTGAATATTCGGGCGCGCCCTTTACGCCGAAGAAATGCGTCGTACTGCCGATTGCGATGACGAGCGTGTCGTATTCGAGCATGCGCTCGGGCAGCAGCTCGGCGCCGTCGTCGTCGAGTACACGCGAAAGCGTGATGCGTCGGGCCGTGCGATCGAGCCCGGCCAGCTCGCCCTGCTGGAACTCGAAGCCATGCCAGCGCGCCTGCGCCGCGTACTCGAGTTCCTGCGTGAACGGGTCCATGCTGCCTGCGGCCACTTCATGCAGCAACGGCTTCCAGATATGCGTCGGATAACGGTCAACCAGCGTGACCTGCGCGAACGGCACGCCGTTGCTTTTTTTGCGCGCATAACGGTCGCCGAGCCGCGTCGCCAGTTCGAGACCGCCCGCACCTCCACCCACGACGACAATACGATGCATCAGAACTCTCCGTGTGAAACGACAAGTTGTGCGTCGATGCGGCGCGCTTCGCGCGTGCGGCCGCTTTTATTATTCGCGTTCCGTCGATTGTCGGCGAGCAAGGGGACAAGTCACAAGTCTGTCGAAACCAAACTGTGACATGCGAGCGACGTTATGCCCTATTTGTCCCCGCGTCGTCCGTTGCCCCGGAGAGGCAATATTGGTGTGTCAGTGTTCGGATAAAGCGCGACTGACATGCCAGTCGCGCCCGGTGCGTCCTGTCCGCGCGCGCGCCCTCAGTGCGCCTCTTCCCAGTTCGCACCCGCGCCCACTTCGGCGACGAGGGGAACCTTCAGTTGAGCGACGCCGCACATCAACTCCGGCAGGCGCTTGCGCACATCCGATAGTTCGTCGTCGGGCACTTCGAGAATCAGTTCGTCGTGCACCTGCATGATCATGCGCGTGCCGATGCCCGACTCTTCGATCCACTTCTGCACGGCGATCATCGACATCTTGATCAGATCGGCGGCCGTGCCCTGCATCGGCGCGTTGATCGCGGCGCGTTCGGCCGCCTGGCGGCGCGGACCGTTGCCGCCGTTGATCTCGGGCAGCCACAGACGGCGTCCGAACACCGTCTCGACGTAGCCCTTCATCTTCGCGCTCGTACGCGTGTTTTCCATGTACGCGGCCACGCCCGGATAACGCGCGAAATAGCGGTCGATATAGAGCTTCGCCGCATCGCGCGTGATACCGAGGTTCGATGCGAGTCCGAACGAGCTCATGCCATAGATCAGCCCGAAGTTGATGACCTTCGCGATGCGCCGCTGATCGTTCGATACTTCGAGCGGCGTCACGCTGAACACTTCGGAAGCAGTGGCGCGGTGAATGTCCTCGCCTTGCTGGAACGCACGAAGCAGCGCTTCGTCGCCGGAGATGTGCGCCATGATGCGCAGTTCGATCTGCGAGTAGTCCGCCGACACGAGCTTATGCCCCGGCGGCGCGATGAACGCCTCGCGGATGCGGCGGCCTTCACCCGTGCGCACGGGGATGTTCTGCAGATTCGGATCGTTCGATGCGAGACGCCCCGTCACCGCGACGGCCTGCGCATAGTTCGTGTGCACGCGGCCCGTGCTCGCGTTGACCATGCGCGGCAGCTTGTCGGTGTACGTCGATTTCAGCTTCGACAGCCCGCGGTGCTCGAGAATCGTCTTCGGCAGCGGGTAATCTTCGGCGAGCTTCTGCAGCACTTCTTCGTCAGTGGACGGCGCGCCGCTCGGCGTTTTCTTGATCACGGGCAGTTCGAGCTTCTCGAAGAAGATCTGACCGATCTGCTTCGGCGAACCGAGATTGAATTCGCCGCCCGCGAACAAATACGCCTGCTGTTCGAGTTCGATCAGGCGGGCCGCGATCTCGTTGCTTTGCACGCGCAGCTTTTCCGTGTCGATCAGCACGCCATTGCGCTCCATCTTGCGCAGCACGCGCGACGTGGGCACTTCGATGTTTCGATACACGTGATCGAGCGGCACTTCGGCGGCGATCTGCGGATACAGCGCCTGATGCAGACGCAACGTGATGTCGGCATCTTCCGCGGCGTATTCGGCGGCCTTGTCGAGCGCGACTTCGTCGAAGCCGATCTGCGCCGCGCCCTTGCCTGCTACGTCCTCGTACTTGATCGTCTTCAGCCCGAGATGACGCAGCGCGAGGTTGTCCATGTCATGCGGACGATGCGATTCGAGCACATAAGATTGCAGCAGCGTGTCGTGCTCGACGCCGTCCATTGCGATGCCGTAGTTCGCGAGCACCTGCTCGTCGTACTTCAGATGCTGGCCCACCTTTTTCTTGTCCGCACTTTCGAGCCAGGGCTTGAGCTTCGCAAGCACCTCGTCGCGCGGCAGCTGCACGGGCGCATCCGGCCCGCGATGCGCGAGCGGAATGTACGCGGCCTTGCCCGCCTCGACCGAAATCGAAATGCCGACGATCTGCGCCGTCATCGGGTCGAGCGAAGTGGTTTCCGTATCGAACGACGTGATGTCGGCGGCATTAATCCTGTCGAGCCATGCGTCGAACTGTTCCCACGTCTGCACGGTGTCGTACTCGCGCTCGCCGTCGCCTTCGATGGTGGGCGCGGGCGGCACGTCCGTCTCCGGCCCTTCGACGGCATCCGCGATTTCCACTTCGCGCAGCCACGTCTTGAAGCCATGGCGCGTAAAGACGTCGCGCAGTTCTTCGCGCGCTTCGGGGCGCGTCGCGAGCGTCTCTTCAAACGACATGACGTGCTCGGTCAGATCGCAATCCGTTTCGACCGTGACGAGCTTTCGCGCCATCGGCAGAAAGTCGAGCGCGCGTCGCAGATTGTCTCCTACCGCACCTTTGATTTCGTCTGCATGTGCGACGATGCCATCGAGGGTTTCAAATTGCGTGAGCCATTTGATCGCCGTTTTCGGGCCGCATTTCTCGACGCCGGGCACGTTGTCGACGGTATCGCCGATCAGCGACAGATAATCGACGATGCGCTCGGGCGGCACGCCGAATTTCGCGACGACACCCTCGCGGTCGAGCTTCTCGTTGGTCATCGTATTGATGAGGGTGACATGATCCGTCACGAGCTGAGCCAGATCCTTGTCCCCCGTGGATACGATCACGCTCATGCCGCGCGCTTGCGCGCGCTTCGCGAGCGTGCCGATCACGTCGTCGGCCTCGACGCCTTCGATCATCAGCAAAGGCCAGCCGAGCGCGCGCACGGCGACGTGAATCGGCTCGATCTGCTTCGAGAGATCGTCAGGCATCGACGGGCGGTTCGCCTTGTATTGCGGGTACCAGTCGTCACGAAACGTCTTGCCTTTGGCATCGAACACGCACGCGCTATACTCTGCCGTAACCTCCTTGCGCATACGGCGCAGCATGTTGATGATCCCGTAGAGCGCACCTGTTGGCCCGCCATCGGGACCGCGCAGATCGGGCATCGCATGGTAGGCCCGGTACAGATAACTCGAACCGTCAACCAATAGCAGGGTCTTACCTTCCAGGTTCTGTTCTTCAGGCATTATGACTAAGAGAAAAGTGATTCCGAGTCTGCGATCACTCGCAGATCAAGAGCGCGCAACAGCCAAGAAGGCCCGCGCATCGTGGCAGATGTTCACGATTATGGCAGAGTTTATCGAGGCGACCGAGTACCTGTCGGAGATCCGCCCGGCCGTGAGCATCTATGGTTCGGCGCGTCTGAAGCCGAACTCGCCGTACTACAAACTGGCCACGCAGATCGCGCGCAAACTGTCCGATGCGGGCTTTGCCGTCATCTCGGGCGGCGGCCCGGGCATCATGGAAGCGGCCAATAAAGGCGCGCACGCAGGCAAGGCGCCGTCCGTCGGTCTGAACATCGAGTTGCCGCACGAGCAGTCGGGCAACCAGTGGCAGGACATCTCGCTGCGCTTCCGGCATTTCTTCACGCGCAAGGTCACGTTCGTGAAGAACTCGGATGCCGTGATCGTGATGCCAGGCGGCTTCGGCACGCTCGACGAACTTGCCGAAGTGCTCACGCTGATTCAAACCAAGAAGTCGCGGCACGTGCCCATCATTCTGGTCGGCGCGGAGTTCTGGAAAGGTCTGCTCGCCTGGTTCGAATCGCAGCTGGTGCCGATGGGCCTCATCAATCCCGGCGACATGAACCTGATGCAGGTGATCGATGATCCCGACCAGGTTCTGGAAGCGGTGCTCGCGTTCTATGAAGAGCGCGAAGAGCCCGAGCCGCATCCCGCCAAATCGGACGAAGACCGGATGTTCTATCTGTAATCGCCGTCTGAGACCGCAGTCGCATCGCGGACACGCCGGGCGCCGTGTCCGCGATTTGTCTTACTGCGATCTGGCTTACCGCAATTTCTCTTACTGCAATCCTTCTTACTGCGATGCGGCGTGTGTCGTGCCGCGCTTCTTCTGTTCCGTCTCGCCCTCGTCGGGCTGCGCGGCCTGCGTTTCGAGCCAGCGGCAAAACTGCTCGACCAGCGGCGCATTCGCCACTTCGCGCCTCGCCACCCACCAATAGCCGCGCGCATCGATGCGCGGCCCCGCGAGCGGCGTCACGAGCCGCGCTGACGCGAGTTCGTCGTCGAGCAGCGGCATCGGACCGAGCGCAACACCCAAACCATCCACGGCAGCCTGCAGCGCCAGATAGAAATGGTCGAACGACTGTTTCTTGCGGCACTTCGCCTTGACGCCCGCCGCCTGCAGCCAGTGATGCCACGCGTCCGGCCGCGTATCGGAATGCAGCAGCACGTGACGCGAGAGGTCGTCCGCGGTGCGGATCGGCAAGCGACGCAGCAGCGCCGGACTGCATACGGGCAGCTCGCTCTCGTCGAGAAAGTGGCCGCTCGCGCAATTGGGCCAGTGCGCGGGCCCGCGCCGCACGGCCACATCGAAGCTGTCCAGCCGCTCGATGGGCTCGTTCGACGTCGCCAGGCGCAACTCGACGTTCGGCGCCATCCGCTGAAACTGCGACAGCCGCGGCAGCAGCCACTTCATCGCGAAAGTGGGCAGCGCGTTCACGCGCAACACGTGCACCACGCCCGTGTCGCGCAGCTGGTCGGTCGCAACGGCGATGCTGTCGAACGCGGCCTGCACCGTGGACAGATACCGCCGCCCGTCTTCCGTGAGACGCACGCGCTTGCCGTTGCGATGGAACACCTGCACGCCGACCCACGTCTCGAACGCTGCGACCTGCCGGCTGATTGCACCGTGCGTCACATGGAGCTCATCGGCGGCGGCCGTGAAGCTGTTGTGTCGCGCCGCGGCTTCGAAGGCGCGCAGCGCCGGAAATGGAGGAAGCTTGCGGTTCATCCTTGTGATTCTAGGTCACAAAGAACGGCTGAAGAAATCGTTTTGAGCGGGCGCGAAACGGCGCTACGCTTTCCCGCTTGTATTCCGCTTGTACTGGATAGCGAACCACCATGGATCAGCAACCCGACGCGCCGGGGCTCGCGCCCGCCCCGACCTCGCGCGAAATCTTCATGGGCTTTCTGGGCCTCGGCCTGACGTCGTTTGGCGGCGCGCTGCCACTCGCGCGGCGGACCATTGTCGAACGGCACCGCTGGCTGACGGGCGCCGAATTCACCGACCTGCTCGGCTTGTGCCAGTTTTTGCCGGGCGGCAACGTGATCAACCTGTCGGTGGCGCTCGGCATGCGCTTTCGCGGTTTGCGCGGCGCGCTGGCGGGCATTCTCGGCCTGATTGCCGGGCCGTCGCTGGTCGTCATCGCGCTCGGCGTGCTGTACGAGCACACCCAGGACGACCCGCGCATCAAACATCTGTTCGCCGGGCTCGCGGCGGCGGCGGCGGGGCTGCTGATCGCGATGGCCGTCAAGATCCTGCTGCCGTTGCGGCATGATCCGCGCGCCGCGGCCATCGCCGCGCTCGGCTTCGTGATCGCGCTGCTGCGCTTTCCGCTTCTGCCGACGATGCTCGTTTTGACGCCGCTCAGCATCGCCGTCGCGGCGCGTGTCGCGAAAGCCGAGGCGGCCCGCCCGGCGCAACAGGACGAGGCATCCAGATGATCGAAACGCTGATCGCGCTGGCCGTCATCTTCAGCCAGCTTTCGCTGCTCGCGTTCGGCGGCGGCAATACGATCCTGCCGGAGATGCAGCGGCAAGTCGTCGACGTGCATCACTGGATGCCAGCCAGCGAATTCAGCGCGCTGTTCGCGCTCGCGCAGGCCGCGCCCGGCCCGAACATGATGGTCGTGACGCTGGTCGGTTGGCACGTGGCCGGCTGGGCGGGGGTGCTGGTGACGTCGCTGGCGAAGTTCGGGCCGTCGTCGGTCGTGACCCTGCTCGCGATGCACGCCTGGAACCGCTTCAAGGACCGCCCGTGGCGGCGCATCGCGCAGAAAGGGCTGGTGCCCGTGACGGCGGGTCTCGTCGCGGCGAGCGCGCTGCTGATCGCAAGGGCTTCGGACGAGTCGTGGTTTGCGTGGGCCATTACGGGCGCTTGCGCGCTGCTCGCATTCAGAACGCGCATCCATCCGCTATGGCTGCTGGGAGGCGGCGCGCTGGCAGGGCTCGTCGCGCTCCCGTATTTCAGCTAGACAGCGTTCACTGAAACGCCACTTCCGCAAAGCTGCGCAGCTTGCGGCTATGCAGCTTGTGCAGCCCGTTGGTGCGCAGAATTTCCATCGCCTTCACGCCGATCTGCAGATGCTGGTCGACCTGCGCGCGATAGAACTGGTCGGCCATGCCGGGCAGTTTCAATTCGCCGTGCAGCGGTTTATCGGATACGCACAGCAACGTGCCGTACGGCACGCGAAACCGGAAACCGTTCGCGGCAATGGTTGCGCTTTCCATGTCGAGGGCAATGGCCCGGCTTTGCGACAGCCGCAGCACGGGCTCGCGATGATCGCGCAGTTCCCAGTTGCGATTGTCGACGCTCGCCACCGTGCCCGTGCGCATCACGCGCTTGAGTTCGGCGCCGTCGAGCTGCGTGACTTGAGCCACGGCGCGCTCCAGCGCGACCTGCACTTCGGCGAGCGCGGGAATCGGCACCCACAGCGGCAGATCGTCGTCGAGCACGTGATCCTCGCGCACATAGCCGTGCGCGAGCACGTAGTCGCCCAGACGCTGCGTGTTGCGCAGACCCGCGCAGTGGCCGAGCATGATCCACGCATGCGGGCGCAGCACGGCGATGTGGTCGGTAATCGTCTTCGCGTTCGATGGCCCGACGCCGATGTTGATCATCGTGATGCCGCTGCCGTCCGCGCGCTTCAGGTGGTAGGCAGGCATCTGCGGCAGGCGCGGCGGCGCGTGGCCTTCGTCGTCCTGTTCGCCGAGATTGGCGTTGTACGTGATCACGTCGCCGGGTTCGACGAACGACGTGTACTCGCTGCGATACGCGCGCAGATCGGCGTCGTCGGTCTTCGCCATCATCGTGCGGCCAAGCTTCACGAATTCGTCGATGTAGAACTGGTAGTTCGTGTACAGCACGTAGTTCTGGCAATGCGTGGGCGAGGTCGCCGTGTAGTGCTTCAGCCGATGCAGCGAAAAATCGACGCGCGCCGCCGTGAACAGCGCGAGCGGATGCGGCTCGCCCGGCAGCGGTTCGTACGTGCCGTTGACGATGCGGTCGTCGAGCAGCGCGAGATCGGGCGCGTCGAACACGTCGCGCATCGCGAGCAGGCGCTCGCGGTCCAGATCGCCTTCAAGATGGATACCTTCCGCGAACGCGAAGTGAATGGGAATGGGCTGATCGCTCACACCCACTTCCACCGACACATGATGGTTCTTCACCAGCAAACGCAATTGCTCGCGATAGTAATTGCCGAACAGATCGGGCCGCGTGACCGTGGTCTCGAACACGCCCGGGCCCGCGACGAAGCCATACGAGCGGCGCGAGTCGACATGCGTGTTGGTTTCCGTGCGCACGCGCACGAACGGATAGCACGCGCGCACGCGCCGGTCGAACGGCTCGTTGCGGCGGTAGCGCGCGAACGCGTCGCGCAGAAACGACGTGTTCGCTTCATAGATGGCGGACAGGCGCGTGACGGCGTCGGCGGCGTCGTCGAACGCCTCGGTCGGGAACGCGTTGGCGGGCATGTGCACCGCGCGTTGATTGGTCTCGTAGTTCATCTTCGTTCGCCTCGATGGATGCAACGACATTACCACGGAACCCGCGCATTCTGATGACCCGGCGCCTTCGCGGCGCCTGCCTGCGCGGCGTCGCGCGCGTTCTGACGCGCTTGCTGCGTGCCGCGCGGGAAGCGCGCAAAATAAGGCTATCGCCCGTCGCCGATGTCCGTGAGCAGCAGTGGATTTGCTAGAATTGGGCCACCTTTCCGGAGAAACATCATGAAGCCGCTCTTCCCCGTCGCCGTTGCGCTGATGCTTGCTGTCAGCGGCGCCGCGATGGCTGCCCAGCCCGCCCCGTCGTCGAAGCAGTCGCAGGCCGACGCAGACGCTCAAGCCGCAGCCAACGAACGGGCGGGTCTGCCGGATCTGAGAGCGATCAACCGCCCCGCGGCTGAAGTCAGCTCGAAAGTCGACATCAACCAGCCGCGCCAGCCGAGCTTCTACGAGCGCAGCGGCAACGGCACCGAAATCACCGAATACCGCGACAAGGGCAAGCCCGTCGAAATCGACGTCCGCTCGAACTTCGGCACGCGCTATCAGATGAGCGCGCCCACCGATACCTCGCCGAAGGTGTACGAATCCGGCAAGCCGCCTGCGCGCCTGCCGTCCGTGAACCTGCATTACTGATCGACGCGCGCGGGCGCCCGCCTGGCAAGGCGCGTCCGCCTTGCTTCAGGCCGATCCGCCCGCCATCCGGCGGCGCGACGCCGCTTTCAACCCGCTTGTCCCGACCTCGCACTGGCGCTACGCCAGCCGACCAACCTGATTCGACGCCCCACGCATGGCCGTTTTCACCGCTGTCACCGAAGCCCAGCTAGCAGACTGGATGCGCCACTACGATCTCGGCGAAGTCGTCGCCTTCCGCGGCATTACGTCCGGCATCGAGAACAGCAATTTCTTTCTGACGACCACACGCGGCGAATACGTCCTGACGATTTTCGAAAAGCTGACGGCGCAGCAACTGCCCTTCTATCTCGACCTGATGCGGCATCTGGCGTCGCATCGCGTGCCCGTGCCCGATCCGATGCCGCGCGACGACGGCGCCCTGTTCGGCATGCTCAACGGCAAGCCCGCGACGATCGTCACGAAGCTCGACGGCGCGCCCGAGCTCGCGCCGCACGCGGACCATTGCGTCGAAGTGGGCCAGATGCTCGCGCGTCTGCATCTGGCGGGCCGCGACTTCGCGCATCATCAGCCGAATCTGCGCAGCCTGCCATGGTGGCGCGAGACGGTGCCGAGCGTCCTGCCGTTTCTGACGGACGCCCAGAGTGCGCTGCTCACCAGCGAACTCGCGCATCAGGAAGCGTTCTTCGCGTCGGCGGATTATGCGTCGCTGCCCGGCGGCCCGTGCCATTGCGATCTGTTCCGCGACAACGTGCTGTTCGCGCATCCCGCGCCGGGCACGCATCACGAAGTGGCGCTCGGCGGTTTCTTCGATTTTTATTTCGCAGGCTGCGACAAGTGGCTGTTCGACGTCGCCGTGACGGTCAACGACTGGTGCGTCGATCTGCCCACGGGCAAGCTCGACGAGGCGCGCGTCGATGCGCTTTTGCGCGCCTATCAAACCGTTCGACCGTTCACGCCCGCCGAAAACCGGCACTGGAACGACATGTTGCGCGCGGGCGCGTATCGTTTCTGGGTCTCGCGCCTGTATGATTTCCACATGCCGCGCGCCGCCGAACTGCTCAAGCCGCATGATCCCGGCCATTTCGAGCGCATTCTCCGCGAGCGCCTTGCAGGCGCCGCACTCTAGGGTCTGTTGACACACCTCATGCAACTTATCGAAGTTCCGGCGAAAACCGGCTACGTGTGGTTCCGGCAAGGCATCTGGCTGTTCCGCCGGAACCCGCTTGCGTTTCTGACGCTGTTCTTCGCGTATCTGCTCGCGATGACGGCGATCTCGCTGATTCCCATCATCGGCAGCGTGTTGCCGTTGATGCTGATTCCGGGCGTCGCCGTGGGCTTCATGGCGGCCTGCCGCGATACGATCGCGGGCAAGCCGGTGCTGCCCACCATTCTCGTCGACGGTTTTCGCTCTTATGGCAGTCAGGTCGCGAAGCGCCTGCTGCTGCTCGGCGTGCTCTACATCATCGCAATGGCGATCGTGCTGACGGGCTCCGCGCTCGCGGACGGCGGCGTGCTGCTGCATCTGATGATCAGCGGCGAATCGATGCAGCCGGAAACGATCGCCAACAGCGATATCGCGCTCGCCGTGCTGACGGCGCTCGCGTTCTATGTGCCCGTCGCGATGCTGTTCTGGTTCGCGCCCGTTCTCGCTGCATGGCACGACGTCCCGACCATCAAGGCGATGTTCTTCAGCATCGTCAGTTGCTGGCGAAATCGCGGGGCGTTCATCGTGTATGGCGCGCTGTGGTTCGCCGTCGCCACGGTGGTGTCGTTTGGACTGTCGCAGCTGCTGCAGGCCCTCGGCGCGACCGACCTCGCGGTCGTCATCCTGATGCCCGCGTCGATCATCGTCACGACGATGCTCTACTGCTCGTTCTACGCGACCTATCGCGGCTGCTTCGGCGTTCAGTCGCCGAGCCAGCCGCTGCCGCCCGAGCCTTCACCCTGAGATACGCCGCGCCCGCGCGCGGCATGCGCTTCGCGCGCGATTGAGCATCCCGATTGCATCGGGCCGGTTTTGCGGCACAATGGTTTGCACGCAATCCATTCGCACGCTTCGCTTCAAGGGGACGCACATGACCCAGCGCACCGCATTTCCTGTCACGCTCGACGAGCAGCTCTGCTTCGCGCTGTATTCGACGTCCCTCGCGATGACCAAGGCCTACAAGCCGATTCTCGATCAGCTCGGCCTCACGTATCCGCAGTATCTGACGATGCTGATCCTGTGGGAAAGCGACGACGTCACCGTCAAGGACATCGCGGCGCGGCTGAATCTCGATTCGGCCACGGTCACACCGCTGCTCAAGCGGCTCGAGACTCAGGGCTACGTCGAACGCGTGCGCGGCACCGACGACGAACGGCTCGTATTCATCCGGCTGACGAAATCGGGCGTCGCGCTCAAGCGTGCCGCGCGCGACGTGCCCGAAGCCATCTTCTGCGCGACCCAACAGACACCCGAGTTCCTGATGCGGCTGCGTGACGATCTCCAGCAGTTGCGCGGCACGCTGAACGACCACCTCGAACGCTACTGACAGCGCGCGCCGTCGCACCTATCGTTTCGATAGGCAATTTAGTTTGCACACTAATGATTAGTTCGATATCTTTCGATTCATGCCAGTTCGATAGCGAAGGCGCGAAACACTGGCAAGCATTGACCCAATCACTGAAACCGATCAAGGAGTGTCAACATGAACGTACTGTACAAGGCAACGGCAACGAGCAATGGTGGTCGCGATGGTCGTGCGGTTTCGTCGGATAACGCGCTCGACGTGAAGCTCGCCGCGCCGCGCGAACTCGGCGGCAACGGCGCGCAGGGCACGAACCCGGAACAGCTGTTCGCGGCCGGTTACTCGGCGTGTTTCCTGAGCGCGATGAAGTTCGTGGCGGGGCAGCGCAAGCAGGCCGTCCCCGCCGAAACGACCGTAACCGCAGACGTCGGTGTCGGCCCGAACGACAAGGGCGGCTTCGCGCTGGACATCGAACTGCGCGTGTCGCTGCCGGGCCTCGACGCGGCGGCGGCGCAGGATCTGGTGAACGCAGCGCATCAGGTCTGCCCGTACTCGAACGCGACGCGCGGCAACGTCGACGTGCGCGTGAAGGTCGTCTAAGGCGGCTGGTTCAGCACGGCTTTTTTTCGTCGCGCAGCGCCCGCCTCTCGCAAGAGACGCGGGCGCTGCTTCATTTTTGCGTCGGTTCCCGACGCGTCCGGCATTGGGTTTGCGCGACGACGACACTATCATCGGACGTCCGCATCGACGGACGCGCCACCATCCCGACGACACATGACCCGCGCCCGCCAACTCGACGCACATTTTCAGAACGGACTTGTCTGGTTTCGCCGTGACCTGCGCACGGGCGACAACGCCGCCCTCTACTACGCGCTCAAGCATTGCGAGCGCGTCTGGTGCGTGTTCGTGTTCGACACGACGATTCTTCAACCGCTGATCGACTGGGCTCACAAGCGTGAGACGCGCGCCGGAAAAGTGAAAGATCAGCGGATCGAATTCATTCTGGCGTCGCTCGACGAACTCGACCGGTCGCTAAAAGACGGCGGAGGCGGACTGATCGTACTGCACGGGGATCCCGCCGACGTCATTCCGACGCTCGCCGCGCAGCTCGAAGCGCAGGCCGTGTTCGCCAATCACGATTACGAACCGGCGGCCATCGAACGCGACGAGACGGTCGCCGAGCGTCTTGGCGACGCAGGCCAGCAGCTGCTCACGTTCAAGGATCAGGTGATCTTCGAGCGCGACGAAGTGCTGAACGGACAAAACAAGCCATTTGCCGTTTTCACGCCCTACAAGAACGCGTGGCTAAAACAGCTGACGCCTTTCGATCTGAAACCGTATCCCGTCGAGCGCTATGCGCACCATCTCGCGAAGCCGCCGCGCGAGCTCGATCGCGCGTGGCCGACGCTCGAGCAAATGGGTTTCGCGCCCGGCAAGCTCGCGCAGACTCAACTTCAACCTGGCATGAGCGGCGCGCGGGCACGGCTCGAAGATTTCCTCACGCGCATCGACAGCTACGCCGAGCGGCGCGATTTTCCCGCCGCCGGCGGCACGAGCCACCTGTCCGTGCATCTGCGCTTTGGCACCGTGTCGATCCGCACGCTCGCGCGGCTCGCGCACGAGCGGTCGCTGCAACCCGACGGCGCGGGCGCGGCCACGTGGTTATCGGAGCTGATCTGGCGGGACTTCTACTTCATGATCCTCGCCCATCATCCGCAGATCGCGAAGGGGGCGCCGTTCAAGCCCGCGTTCGACAAACTGCGCTGGAAGACGGGCAAGGACGCCCACGTGCTGTTCGACGCCTGGTGCAACGGACGTACGGGCTATCCGCTCATCGACGCGGCGATGCTGCAACTGAACCAGACAGGCTTCATGCACAACCGTCTGCGGATGGTGACGGCGAGCTTTCTGGCGAAGGATCTGGGTATCGACTGGCGCCGCGGCGAGCGCTATTTCGAGGAAAAGCTCAACGACTTCGACTTCTCGGCGAATAACGGCGGCTGGCAATGGGCGGCATCGACGGGCTGCGACGCGCAGCCTTGGTTCCGCATCTTCAACCCGGTGACGCAATCGGAGAAATTCGACGCGCAGGGGTTCTTCATCAAGCGCTTCCTGCCGGAACTGGAACAGGTGCCCGCGAAGTGGGTTCACGCGCCGTGGCAGGCAAATCCCGACGATCTGAAGGAATGGGGTGTGGTGCTGGGGGAAACGTATCCGCAGCCTGTCGTCGATCATGCAAAAGCGCGCGAGGAAACCCTGGCGCGCTATGGCGTGATACGCCCGCGTTGAGCGGCAAATATAGGGCCGGCTTGCCGCCGGCCTGTGCACGCGCTGATCGCGATGCTTAGTGCTGGCTCATCCACGAGGGATGACGCAGCTTCGACTCGCGGTCGATCTTGCGCATGCGGAACTCGAGGTCGTACAGGTCCGTGGCTTCAGCCAGATACGCGTCGTTGCGTTCTTTGCTGATCTCGTCGTACGACTTCGTCAGGAACAGGAAAAGGCGGCTGAGCAGATACATGGTGAACCTCGAAATTGGCGTCAGGTGATTCTCACCTAGGGATAACCCGTATTATAGGGAAAACCCTAGGTCAACGCCAGTGTCAAAATTCGAGGTGTGGCGATTTGTCAACTCAGCGCCTCAATCGTCCGTCAACTGGCCCGCTGCCGGGCGCTTTCCGAGCCGCGGCCAGCCGTGCGCGTCGACTCCGCCCGGCGTTGGTAGCGGAAAAAATCCCATAGCAGACTGGACGCGTCCGGCCCTTTCGACGAATGGAACGGTATGGCGTCGTCGCCGCCGCTCCAGGCGTGGCCGAGCCCCTGCACGCGGCACAGGCGCACCACGCGCCGCCCACCGCGCGTGTAGTCGCGGGTCGTGACAGTCGCCTTATGGTCCTCCTTGACGTCGCCGACCCTGCGCAAACCTTGCGCATCGACGATGCCGTTCAGCCGCAAGAACTGCTCGGTCAGCTGTTGCGCATTGACGGGCGCCACGACGCGGTCGGCCTCGCCCTGCAGAATGATGGCGGGCATGCCGGGGTAGGCGGTCACGTCCGCGATCGCGTCGACGAGCGCGACGGGTTCCTGGCGCGCGCCGCGTCGCATCACGTCCATCGCGGTGATGCCGGAGTGCGCTTCGCCGAACGCCGGCCCGGAGTGCAGCGCGACGGCCGCGAAATGCTCCGGGAAATGCAGCGCCAGCAGCGACGCCAGCCCCGCACCCGCCGACAATCCCGCCACATACACGCGCTCGCGGTCGAATCCGTGCGCGTCGACCAGCGCATCGACGAGCGACACCACGGCGCGCGCCTCCGCGCGGCCCGCGCGCTCCGTATCGTCGTACCAGTGCCAGCAGCGGTGCGCGTGCGCGTGCTTCGACTGCTCGGGATAAACGACGGCGAATCCGTAGCGGTCGGCGAGCAGGTTCATGCGCGTGCCTTCGGCGAATTCGTCGATCGACTGCTGGCAGCCGTGCAGCATCACGACCAGCGGCGCGTGCTTGACCGGCTTGCCGGCGGGCAGATACAGCCCGTATTGCAAATGATTGACCAGACTGCCCGGCGCCGCGGGCGCCGAGTGGAACGAGCGGGTCCACGAACCGCTCGCCCACGCGGCAGCGCGCGGCCGCACGCGGGATTCGCGCGCGCCGCGCTGGGGCGTGTCGCGGGTCGTCGTCTTGCGGACCTTCGCGGAAGGCTTCGCCACCGTCGCGGCCGGGCGGGTCGCCGCGCGCGTCGATGGCCGCTTGGCGGCGCGCTTCAAGGTCGAACGGGCATGCTCCGTCTGGATCGCAAACAGGCGTTTCAGACCGCCTAGCCAGATCTTGGAGAAACTTTTTGGCATAGGGTTTTTCTCGCAAATAGGGATCAATGCTGTCCGCCTAAAGGCAGACTTGTGCAATGCACAATAACATCAATCCCCGTGCGATGCTGGCATCGACAGGGGCGCTTTTCCGAGAAAGCCCGAGGCGACGGGCTTTTGCGTCAGACGATTTCCGAATTGTCCTAACATCTGGCAGTTTTAGCGCTTTCTGTATGCGACTGCAGCAGAACACCCCCCTCTATACTTATAGAATTCGCGCGGCTCGCGCATATTCCTCGACGCTGTGTGGCCGAAGAGCCCGCCGTCCGCGCCCCGTCATACGTCGTGAACAACTACTTATGCTGCATCTGCCACCTCACCTCTGGTATTTGATTACGAGCTTCGGCGGCGCCGGCGTCACGCTGCCGCTGGCCTTCGCCATTGCGCTCTGGCTGGCCGTCGGTTATTCGTGGCGGCTCGCGGCCGGCTGGCTGTTTCTGCTCGGCGTGGCCATCGCGCTGGTGACGGCGACCAAGCTGGCGTTTCTCGGCTGGGGCGTGGGCCTGCGCGTGTGGGACTTCACAGGCCTGAGCGGACACGCGATGCTCGCCACCGCCGTGTTCCCCGTCGGCGCCTTGCTGGTGCTGCTGCCCGCGCCGCCCGCCGTGCGCGCGGCAGGCGTGGCGCTCGCACTGTTCGGCGGCGCGATGGTCGGCTTTTCGCGCGTGGTCATCGAGGCGCATTCGCCGTCAGAGGCCATTACCGGCTGCATCGTCGGTGCGCTGACGGCGCTCGTGTTCGTTCGCATCGCGTGGCACGCGACGCCGGGCCGCCTGCTGCCCATCGTCCCCGTCGCGCTGAGCCTGATGCTGGTCGCGCTCGGCCTGCACAACGTGCACGTGCCGACGCAGCGCTGGATCACGCATATCGCGCTGAAAGTGTCGGGTCACGATCATCCGTTCGTCCGCGCCCGCTGGAAAGCGATGCTCGACAACGGCATGCCTTTTTCGCCCTCGTCACCCGCCTCGCCTGCGCCGCCGCTGCAGAAAACTCGCAACGTCGCGGTGCCTTTGGCCGATTCCGACGCATAAATCACACGAATTCGGCTAGTTCGGCTCCGACATGTTCAACATGCCGACCGCTGTAGCCTCGCATATATTACGATGGCGTTTTCCACGTCGATCCGGTCCACCCCGCGCCACTTTCCATGTCCCTCCCGTCGATGATCCGCTTTCTGAAACCTGCCCTGCTCGCCGCAAGCGCGATTTCGTTTGCTGTCCGCGCGCAGGCTCGCGCCGACGAGATCGTCGTGTCGGCGGCAGCCAGTCTGACCAACGCGTTCAAGGCCGTCGGCGACGCGTATCAACAGCAGCATCCCGGCACCAGGCTGCTGTTCAACTTCGGCGCGTCCGACGTGCTGATGCAGCAGATCGTCAAGGGCGCGCCCGCCGACGTGTTTGCCTCCGCGGATCAAAAGGCGATGGACAAGGCCGCCGAGCAGAAGGTGATCTCCCCGTCGACGCGCAAGGACTTCGCCGCGAACTCGCTGGTGCTGATCGTGCCGACGGACAGCAAGCTCGCGCCGTCCAGCGTCAACGAGCTGAGTTCGCCGAACGTGAAGCGCGTCGCGTACGGCGACCCGGCGTCCGTGCCAGTAGGCCGCTACACGGAAGGCGCACTGAAGGCCGCGGGCGTGTGGGACGCCGTCAGCGCCAAGGGCGTGCTGGCGTCGAACGTGCGCCAGAGCCTCGATTACGTGTCACGCGGCGAGGTCGACGCGGGCTTCGTGTTCGGCACCGACGCCGCCCTGATGCCCGACAAGGTGAAAGTCGCGCTGACCGTGCCGACGACCACACCCATCCGCTATCCGATCGCGCAAGTGGAAGGCAGCAAGCACGCCGCCGACGCGCAGTCGTTCATCGCGTTCGTGCTGTCGCCGGCGGGGCAGGCGGTGCTCGCGAAGTACGGCTTCAGGCCAGCGCACTGAGCGACGCACTGAGCCTCCGCCAACCGAAGACACACGACGAGAACATGCAACAAGCCTGGATTCCGCTGATGTTGTCGCTGAAAGTCGCAGGCTGGGCGACGGCGCTGAACATCGTGTTCGGCGTGGCGTTCGGCTTCGGATTGTCGCGCTGGCGCTCGGGCGCGCGCGACCTGGTCGATTCGCTGCTGACGCTGCCGCTCGTGATGCCGCCGACCGTGCTCGGCTACTACCTGCTGGTGCTGCTCGGACGGCGGGGCGTGATCGGCGCGTGGCTCGACCGCATGGATATCCAGCTGGTGTTCACGTGGCAGGGCGCCGTGATCGCGTCGATGGTGGTCGCGTTTCCGCTCGTGCTGAAATCGGCGCGCGCCGCGTTCGAATCCGTCGATCCGCAGCTGGAGCGCGCGGCACGCACGCTCGGCATCAGTGAGACGGCCCTCTTCTTTCGCGTGACGCTGCCGCTCGCGTCGCGCGGCATCGCGGCGGGCGCGCTGCTCGCGTTCGCGCGGGCCCTCGGCGAGTTCGGCGCGACGCTGATGATCGCGGGCAATCTGCCCGGCCGCACGCAGACGCTTTCCGTGGCCGTCTACGCCGCCGTGCAGGCGGGCGACGACACCACGGCCAATTTTCTCGTGCTCGTCACGTCTGTCACGTGCGTCGTGATCCTCGTGCTCGCGGGACGGCTCGTGCCGCAACATTCGCTGATGACGTCCCGCTGATATGCCGCTCACCGTCGATATCCGCAAAACGCTGCGCACGGCCGAACGTCAGTTCGCGCTCGACATATCGTTCACAGCGAGCGCGCAGCGCATGGTGCTGTTCGGGCCGTCGGGCGCGGGCAAGAGCCTGACGCTGCAGGCGATCGCCGGGCTGCTGCGCCCCGACGAAGGCCGGATCACGCTGCACGGCGATGCGCTTTTCGATAGCGCGCGCGGCATCGACCAGAAGCCGCAGGCGCGCCGCCTCGCCTATCTGTTTCAGGACTACGCGCTGTTTCCGCATCTGAACGTGCGGCAGAACATCGGCTTCGGCGTGCATTCGGGCTGGCTGAATCCGGGGCGGCGCTTTTCGCATCCGCAGATCGACTACTGGCTCGACGCGCTCGATCTGCGCGGCGTGGCCGGACATCATCCCGCGCAACTGTCGGGCGGACAGCAGCAGCGCGTCGCGCTGGCGCGCGCGCTCGTCGCGCAGCCGCGCCTGCTGCTGCTCGACGAGCCGTTTTCCGCACTCGACTACGCGCTGCGCGATCGCATGCGCCGCGAACTGTCCGATCTGCAGACGCGGCTCGACATTCCCATGTTGTTGATCACGCACGACCCCGACGATGTCGCCGCGTTCGGCGACCAGGTCGTGCAGGTGTACGACGGCAGCGTGCGCGAAAACGCGTCGCTGAAGGACTACCCGCGCACGGTTTCGTAGCGCGGCTTGCTGTTCCTCGTGTTGCGTGTCCGGAAGGAAAAACGGGAAAACGGCGCGCCGCTCAGGCCGTCACGCCGAGAATCACGCTCGACGCCTTGAACGCAGCCACGATCGGCTGCCCTTGTCCAATACCGAGTTCCGCGAGGCTGTCGTTCGTGACGACGGCCGTCACGACCGCGCCGCCTGCGAGCGTCAGCGACACTTCCGCGTTCACCGCGCCGCGCTGCACGGCGGACACGGTGCCGCGCAGTCGATTGCGTGTCGACAGTCGTTCCGGCGTGCCATCGTCGGCGACGAGCATCACCGACGACGCCTTGATCAGCGCGACCGCCGCCGCGCCAACCGCGAGCCCCAGCGTCTCCGTGCTTTCGTGCGTGAGGACGGCGACCAGCGTTTCCCCGCCCGGCAGCGCCAGCGAGATTTCGTCGTTGATGGTGCCGCGCCGGATCGCGCTGACCTTGCCGTACAGCTGGTTGCGCGCGCTCGTCTTCAGGCCGATGCGGCCGATCAGCTGCCAGTCGTCGGTGAAACGGGCCACTGCGGCGCCCGCGCGTTCCAGAAACAGCCGGTGCTCGCGATCGACGGCGCGAAACGTGTCGATCAGCGCCTGCGCGCGCGGCGTGAGCTGCGTGCCGCCGCCGCCCTTGCCGCCCGTCGAGCGGATCACGAGCGCTTCGCCGGCCAGGTTGTTCATCGCGTCGACGGCATCCCACGCTGCCTTGTAGCTCATGCCAATGGCTTTCGCGCCGCCCGTGATCGAGCCCGTTTCGCCGATCGCGGCCAGCAGCGCGATGCGCTGCGCGCCGCCGAGCGTCTGCTCGCCCGCCCGGAACCATACGGAACCGCCGAATTGCAAAGCGTGCTGGGGAGCGTCGTTATTGTCGGTTGTCATGGCCCGCGTGCATGTCGTCGAAGGGGAGCGATGCGGCCCATTATAGCGACGCCCGTCTTGCTGCCCGCACGCGAGCCGGCCAGCGCGGACTCAGAGCGCGTACTGCGCAATCCCGTTGCCGAACGACCAGTTTTCCTTCAGCACTTCGACGAGATTCACGAACACGTCCTCGCGCCGGACGCCCGGATTCTCCGCGAGGTTGTCGGCGATGTGTTTGTAGAGCGCTTTTTTCTGCTCGACGGTGCGCGTGTTGTTCGCGGCGATCTGGATCAGCACGAGATCGGCGCTGCGCTCGATGTCGAGATAGTTCCGGCCGTACACGAAATTGCTTTCGTCGTGCTCGGTGATGACCATGAAGATGTCGTCTTCGGGTACCTTGAACTCGGCGATCAGCGCGCGCTGGATGCCTTGCGTCAGCGCCCGGCGATACTCCGCCGGTTTGCCGGCGCGCAATGCGATGCGGGTGAGAGGCATGTCGAACTCCTTTGAATGACGAGAAAGTGCATTCAGGTTAGTTCAGGTCTATCATTGTCACCAGACATTGATGGATATTTCATCTATTTTCGTTTGAAATGGACATGCTCGATCTGGACGCCGTGCGCGCGTTCGTGCTCGTTGCGGATCTGCGCAGCTTCACGCGTGCCGCCGACGCGCTCAACACCACGCAATCCGCCGTCAGCCTGAAGCTGAAGAGGCTCGAATCTCACCTGGGTAAGCAATTGCTGGAGCGAACGCCGCGCGTGGTGCGGCTGTCGGCGGATGGCGAAGCGTTTCTCGAAGGCGCGCGCGATCTGCTGTCGGCGCACGACCGGGCGCTCGGCGCGTTATCCGCCGACCGGCGGCGCCTCGTGCTCGGCCTGAGCGAGCACGTGGCGGGAACCGATCTGCCCGGGCTGCTCGCGCGCATCCATGCGCATGATCCGGGGCTGCTGCTGGAACTGCACATGGGCTTGTCGGGCGCGCTGCTGCAGCAATTCGACGAGAGGCGCCTCGACGCTGTCATCGCGCGTTCCGAGCCCGACGACTTGCCGCGCGACGATGGCCAGTTGCTCTTCACCGAGCCGCTCGCGTGGCTCGCGACGCCCGAATGGCAGCGCGAGCGGCGAACCGCTGCCGCTCGCTCTGCTCGCCGCGCCATGCAACGTCCGCGCAATCGCGCTGCGCACGCTCGACGGCGCGGGCCTGGCATGCGCGAGGCGTTTGTCG